>JBOGIZ010000638.1:0-10818 GCA_050747805.1 Vicinamibacterales bacterium
GGGCTGCCGCCCCGCTATTCGTCTGGCCGGAAGCCGCGGCCTTTCACGATGGGAACGCCGAGCAGCGCGAAATATCCCGGCGCGACGTTCGTGTACTCGATTAGCACGCCCTTCTCGCCCGTCGGACTGCTGAATTCCTCCGCAGTATGTTGGTTGCTGAGCGGCGATGTCCCTGCCATCTCGACCTGCGAAATGCCGGCAATCGCTTCGAGGCGGTCGATGAGCTGCCGCTGGAATACTTCCGCGTGCGCAGGCGTGTAGCCGGCGCCGACAAGATCGTACGACACGACAGCGATGTCGGCGGTGTTGAAGCCGACGTCGATTGTCTGCGATCGAATGAGCGCGCGCGTCATCAACCCGCAGGCAACAAGCAGTACGACGCAGACGCCGGCCTGCACGCCCACGAGCAGGGCACGAAGCCGGCCTGCTGGTCCCGGCCCGCTGCGATCGTCGTCCTGCTTGAGCGCCGCAGTCAGGTCGGTGCGTGCGGAGCGGAGGGCCGGCACGATCCCGAACGCCAGACCGGTCGCGGCCGTGAGTGCGAACGCGTAGGCGAGCACGCGCAGATCGGGGCTGACATCAAACGCGAACTGCGGCGATCCGTCCGGAAGATGCGCCAGCAGAAAGCCCACGACGCCGGCAGAGCCCCAGAACGAAAGCAGCGACCCTGCCGCGCCGCCAATCGCCGCGAGAATCAGACTTTCGACCAGGAATTGCTGAACGACCCGCCGCCGGCTTGCGCCGATCGCCAGTCGAAGCGCGACTTCCCGGCGCCGCGTCGTTGCGCGCGCGAGCAGCAGATTCGCCAGATTCGCGCAGGCCATCAGCAGGACGAGCGCGACCGATACCAGGATTACGCCCCCTATGCCGACGACGATCGAGTGCACCTCGGGCAGAGACGCCAGCGTCGACGGATTCAGCAGCACGTGCGTGACGCGGCCGGTGTGCTGGGCATCGGCGCGGGCCGCGATCACCGCGAGGTCAGACCGGGCCTGTGCGATCGTCACGCCCGGTCGAAGGCGCCCGATGAGCACGAGCCAGCTCAGATTGTCGTCGTTCAGGAAACTGCGGTCCCTCACAAGCGCGGACTGCATCGTCACTGGCGCATAGAACGCGCACCGAATCGCTTCCGTTCCGTTGAAGTTCGGCGGCGCGACGCCGATGACGGTGAACGCGGTGCGATTCAGCGCAATCGTC
Organism: Vicinamibacterales bacterium; assembly: GCA_050747805.1. GTDB lineage: Bacteria > Acidobacteriota > Vicinamibacteria > Vicinamibacterales > 2-12-FULL-66-21 > JAICSD01. Next base: position 1,198 of record JBOGIZ010000638.1, read on the forward strand.
CGGCCGACGATTGCGGGATCGGCGCCGAACGCGTCGCGCCAGAGCGCGTCGCTGATGATCGCCACGGCCGACGCGCCTGGCGACGCGCAGTCGGAGGCGCTGAATTCCCGGCCGAGGGCCGGACGCACTTCCAGGACATCGAAGTAGTTGCACGACGTGATCGCGCCGATGAGTTCCTGCGGATGCTCCCCGCCGAGCGTGGCGTTGACGTAAGGCATGTACGCCAACATGCCGGAGAAGATACGGCTGTCGTTGCGATAGGCGCGATATTCCGAGTACGACGCCAGGCTCGGCATCCCATGGACGCTTCGATTGACGTGTCCGGTGAACGCTTCGGCAACCGTCACGAGACGCCCCGCTCCGGGCACACCCAGAGGTCGGAACGCCGCCGCGTTGAGCACGGTGAACATTCCTGTGTTCACGCCGACGCCGACGGCGACCGTGGCGACGGCGACGATCGTAAAGCCAGGACTCTTGCGCAGCATACGCATCGCAAAGCGAACATCCTGCCCAAGATGTTCGACAGCCGGAAGGCGGCGCCGGTCGCGGACGTCCTCCTTCATGGACTCGAGCGGACCGAATTTGAGCATCGCCTGCCGCCGCGCCTCCTGGGGCGTCATGCCGGCTCGGACGTTGTCGTCGATGTGGAGCTGAAGATGGCTCTCGATCTCCTCGGAGAGATCGCGGTCGCGCCCTCGCCGCGCGAAGAGGGCTGTCAGGCGCATCAGCCACACGCGAAGGGATCTCACGATGTCTCTCCCGACAGGAAGCGGGCGAGGATGTCGGTCGTGAGCGCCCACTCGCGCGCGGATCGTTCGAGATGTTTGCGTCCGGCGCGCGTCAGCCGGTAGAACTTCGCGCGGCGGTTATTGTCGGAGACTCCCCACTCCGACGTGATGAACCCTTCCTGCTCCAGTTTCAACAGCGCGGGATAGAGCGTGCCGTAGTTGACGATGAGCCGGTCGCCGCTCGTCTGCTCGATCCGGCGCGCGATGCCGTACCCGTGCTGCGGCCCCATCGTCTCGAGCGTCTTCAGCACCATGAGCGCGAGCGTGCCCTGCCAGACGTCGGCCTTGTCCGCCATGCATGCTCCTATAGGAAACCCATATCAGTATAGCTCCGCTCGTATGGGAATGCAATATGTATCGAGATGGTCACGTCGATTTCAGAATCGTGCGCCGCGCGTCCAGGCACGTCGAAGGCGACCAAAACGTAATAAGTGATCTGCTTCGGACGCCCCGCACACGCGCCGCGGGATGCGCCAAGAAATGGCAAGCGCTTGCCGCTCAACAGGATCTCCCACAGCGCGCGACAGGGCATCCGGGTTGCTGGACAGTGCCGCGAGAGGTCGACCAATGAAACGGCATGCACTCGCGGTCACGCTGGGAATCCTCGTCGTCGTCGGATTGCCCTCACGACAGACCGTGCGGGCCGATGCGCCCACGACTTATACCGTCACCGATCTCGGGTCGTTCAACGGCCTGGTCCCAGCGGTGACCGGCATCAACCGTTCTGGCCAGCTATCCGGTTACGTGTACGCCGCGGACGGTCAGCACGCGATCCGCTTTACGCCCAACATCGGATGGGAGCAGCTGCCCGGCCTTGCCGCTGGCAGCGTTGCCACGGGCCTCAATGACGAGGGAGACGTATCGGGATACCAGCCCGTTGGATCGACGACCGACGCGTTCCGCTACCGCGACGGATCGGGCGTCGAGGACATCACGGGAACTCCGAACGCGGTGGACGCGTTCGGTCTTGGCATCAACAACGCGGGCGACGTCGTCGGCTACAGCGACACCGACGTGGATACCCGCGGATGGCGCGCCAGCCCTGGAGTGCCGGCCGTGCAGTTGCCAGACCTCGGAGGCTCGTTTGCCCTGGCGTGCGGGATTAACGCAGCCGGTCAGATCGTCGGCACGTCCGGTAGCTCGGGCGCCTCACATGCTTTCCGGATCAATGTTGACGGCACCACGACGGATGTCGAATCGTTCGACGGACCGACGGGCGCGAGCGACGGCTGTGCCATCGACGAGGCAGGCAACCTCGGCGGGTTCGCGCAGTTGGGCGGCGTGGATCACGCGTTCCGCTTCGGCCCCTCGGGCCTCGTCGACGCGATAGGACCGCTGCCGGCCGCGTTCAGCACCATCAGCGGCGTCGCCAACGGCGTCGCCGTCGGTTCGTTCGTGTCGTCGGCTGATTCGCGATCCCACGCGCTCACGTACACCGACGCGGCCGGCTCGGTGGATCTCAACGATGTGATCCCGGCGGATTCCGGCTGGGTTCTGCTCGACGCGACAGCGGTCAACGCCGCAGGGCAAATCGTCGGCGACGGCCTGTTTCAGGGTACGCCGCGGTCTTTCCTGTTGACGCCAGCGACTCCGCGCGACACGACGCCGCCCGTCATCTCCCTCGTCACGGCTACTCCCTCGATTGTCACGCCGCCGAACGGTCAGATGGCCTCCATCGCCGTGAGCGTCGCCGCCACCGACAACTCGAACGCGGCGCCAGTCTGTCAGATCTCGCACGTCAGCGGACCCGGCACGGCAGGCGTTGACTATCTCGCGACCGGTCCGCTCGCGGCGAGCGTACGAGCGACAGGTGGAAGCACCTACACGGTGACGGTCACCTGCGCGGACGCGGCCGGCAATACCTCATCCGCCAGCGTGCTCGTCTCGGTGCCGCGCGATACGACGCCGCCTGTGATCTCGAAGCTGTCGGTGTCGCCGTCGAACATCTGGCCGCCGGATCATAAGCTCGTGCCCGTGACCGTCTCGGTCACAGCCACGGACAATGTCGACGCCGCGCCGGTCTGCGGCTTGTCGGGAATCAGCTCGAAGGGACCCGGGCCCACGGCCGGGGACTGGGTCATCACCGGACCGTTATCGGCAAAGGTGCGCGCGGACGGAGGACGCGTCTATACGCTCACCGCCACGTGCGCGGATTCGGCCGGCAACCGCAGCTCGGCGTCGGTCACACTGCAGGTTGCTCATGACGTCACGCCGCCAGTCATCCGCCGCGTGTCCGTGTCCCCCGACATCATCTGGCCGCTGAGCAAGCGGCTGGTGAACGTGCTGCTCAAGATCGAGGCGACCGATGACTCGGGGGAAGCGCCGAGATGCCGAATCACGGGGATCGGGAGCAGCGAGGTCGACCCTGGCGATCGCGCGATCACGGGGCCGTTTACGGCGATGCTCAAAGCGTGGCACCTCGGCGTCAACCGAGACCGCGTCTACTCGCTGACAGTGACCTGCACGGATGGATCAGGAAACAGCTCTCACGTCTCCGTGCCGGTGACGGTACCGCACGATCACCGCTAAAGCGGCGAGGTGAGCGCCGCGCGCGAGCCACGCGAACGGCGCGAGCCGGCGAAGCGGCGAGCGAGAGAGCGTGTTGGGGAGTCCCGCCTTCGCCGAGGCTTCGGCGGGCCGCCGTAGCTTTATCGGAGGCTGGCCGAGGGGCAAAGCCCCTCGGGTAATTAACGCTCGCGCGGCTCCTCGAGGTACGTGTACCCCTGGAGCCCCTCTTCGTAGAATTCGAGCAGCTGGCCTGATTCCTCATACGTCACGCGGCCTTCGCGCACGGCGAGCTCGACGTCCTGACGCAGCTTGCGGACGAGCATCTCAGCGTCGAACTCGACGTAATCGAGCACTTCCCTGACGGTATCGCCCTTGATGACGGCGTCGAGCACGACATTGCCGCTATTGTCGAGGCTGACGTGCACCGCGTGCGTGTCGCCCAGCAGGTTGTGCAGGTCGCCGAGGATTTCCTGGTATGCCCCGACGAGGAACACGCCGAGGTAGTACGGCTCCCCGTTGACGGTGTGCAGCGGCAGCGTGCGCTTCACGTCGCGCCGATCGATGAACGAATCGATCTTGCCGTCGGAATCGCACGTGATGTCGCCGAGCACGGCGTGGTGGTTCGGCGCCCGATTCAGGTTGTGAATCGGCATCACGGGAAACAGCTGCTTGATGGCCCAGCTGTCTGGAATCGACTGGAACAGCGAGAAATTGCAGAAATACGTGTCCGCCATCGCGTCGTCGATGGCCTGAAGATCTTCCGGGATCTCCTCCATCTGGCTGACGATCTTCTTCAACTTGACGAGGATGGCCCAGTACAGATTCTCGGCCTGACAGCGCTGTTCGAGCGGCAAATAGCCGCCGGTGAACAGGTTCATCGCCATGTCGAGCGCCTGTTGCGCGTCGTGATAGCTCTCGAGGGCGTTGCGGGTCGAGAGGTTCTGGTACGTCTCGAGCATGTCGATGACGGGCTGTTCCGCTTCGTCCGGCGAGATCGACTCCGGGATCTTCTCTTCCCCGAACGCCGAGACCCCGACGACGTTGAAGACGAGCACGCTGTGATAGGCGACGATCGCGCGGCCGCTCTCCGACACGATCGTCGGATGCTTCACGCCGGCGTCGTCGCACACGGTCTGCACGTGATAGACGACGTCATTGGCGTATTCCTCGAGCGTGTAGTTGACGCTCGATTCGAAATTGGTCTGCGATCCGTCGTAGTCGACGCCGAGTCCGCCGCCGACGTCGATATACTCGAGGCCCGCGCCCGCCTTGACGAGCTCGGTATAGACCCTGGCGGCTTCGTTCAGCGCCCCTTTGACGATCCGGATGTTCGGAATCTGGCTTCCGAGGTGGAAATGCAGGAGCTTGAAGCAATCCTGCATGCCGTGGCTCTTCAGCTCGTCGAGCCCCCGGAGCACTTCCGCGACCGTCAGCCCGAACTTCGATCGATAGCCGCCCGACCCCTGCCAGCGGCCGCCGCCGCGCGCCGCGAGCTTCACGCGCATCCCGATCTGAGGCCGCACACCGACTTTCTCGGCGTATTTCAGAATCAGCCCGAGCTCGGTGTACTTCTCGACGACCGGAATGACGTTGCGGCCAATTTTCTGGGCGAGCATCGCCATTTCGATGAACTCGGCGTCTTTGAAGCCGTTGCAGATGATGGGCGTGTCGTTGTACGCCTGCGCCATCACCGCGAGCAGCTCCGGCTTCGAGCCCGCCTCGAGCCCGAACCCGTATTCGCGGCCGAAATCCAGCACTTCTTCGACGACCTGCCGCTGCTGGTTCACTTTGATCGGGTACACGCAGATGTAGCGGCCCTCGTAGCTGTGCTGGTTGATCGCAGCCTTGAAGGCGTTATGGATGTCGCCGACGCGGTGCCGGAGGATGTCGGTGAATCGAATCAGGACTGGAAGCCCGATGCCGCGCAGCATCAGGTGATCGGTCAGCTGCTTGAGATCGATGGCGCGCGACGGATCCTTCGTCGGATGGACCAGCACGTGGCCGTCGTCGGAGATCGAAAAGTAGCCCTTGCCCCAGCGATCGACTTCGTACAGTTCAGTGGCGTCGCTGGCTGTGAAGATCTCACCAGCCTGCCATGTACGAATTCGAGTTGTCGGGATGCTCACTTACGCACATGATACACAGAAAATTTTATAGATAAAGATTTTCTGTGGTTCAAGGTTCGAGGTTTCGGCAGTCCGAGATATCTCGTTTCTGTGATTCGGCGCCAGAAAGCGTAATGCCGCGCAAAGCGCAACCTGCCTGAAATCGCCGAATCCGCGCGGACGCCCGCGGCATTGCGATTGCCATCGGATGGGGCACCACCTCTATGTCCCGTGTGCTCTTCGTCAGTCACGATGCCGATCTGCGCGCCGTCGCGGCGCGCGTTCTCACGCGCGAGGGCTTCGACGTGACGACGGCGCCGCACGGCGGTCACGCGCTCATCGCCTGCATTCATGAAACGTTCGATGCACTCGTCGTCGAGGACCGGCTGCCGGAAGGGCCCGGTGCGGCGCTCGCGGCCACGCTGGCGCGCCATTGTCCCGGCTTGCGTCTGGTGAGGATGGGGACCGCGGCCGCCCGGCACGTGGAACAGGGGGACGGCGTTCTACTGCGCCGGCCGTTTACGGCCGACGACCTTCTCGCAGCGATCGCGACGGCGGCAGTGCCGTCGGCATCCTGAAAATCGAGTCGTTCACGGGCACGTTGAACTCGACCTTCTGCACTCGAACCACGACCGGCGGCATGCCTGACACCTGTTGGGTGGTCTGGAACGGCATCATGACGCCTTCGACATTCCGGAAATCGGACGGGTCGCTGGTCGAATTGAGCGTCTGTCCGCCGCGCTGGACCTCCGTCGCAACCCTCGCTTCGAGATACGTGGTCGCGTCGAGGAAATAGTGCTGGACGACGCCGCCCGGCTGGGTTGCACGGATGTCATAGACGTCGCGATCGCCTAACTTCGACTTGCCTACGAGATCGACCTGATAGTTCTTCTGCTTGTAAACCATCAGGACGGGATCGAAGTTGGACTGCTGGGCGAGGCCGATCGCCTGCGGTCCCTGGATTTGCTGCGGGTCTGGCGAGACGAGCGGATTGATTCCCCACACCATTTTGCCGTCGAACGCCTCGACGATGGTGCTGCCGTTGACCGTCACTTCCTGGCGCACCAGATTCGGCCGCTTGGAAATCACGGTGAGCGGCGTCGTACGACCGCCGCTGTCGACCTGCGCGGTCATCTGCATGGTCTGCACTTGACGCCACTTGTCGGCGCCCCGTGCGGCGAGATATTTCGAGATGACGTCGTCGAGCGTCTGGGCCCGACAGACCGGGGCGGCGGCGAGCATGAGGCAAACGGCAAGAATCGACCGTGACAGACCCGGCCGCAGGCTGTGCGATAACACGACACGCATTGTACTTCGCGGAGCACCTCAGATTCGCCGCGGCGGAGCCATGAACCGGTAGAGCACCAGCAACCCGACCGCGCCGGCGATGGAGATCAGCCAGCCGGCCGACTGGTGCGGTCCATAGAATCCGGCCGCGCGGCCAATGAATCCGCCAATCAGCGCGCCCGCGATGCCCAGCAGCACGGTGACGACGAATCCGCCTGGATCCCGGCCAGGTAGGACAAGTTTTGCGATGACCCCGACGGCGAGGCCGAACAGAATCCAGGCCGCAATCCCCATGGGAGCGTCCTCCTTGCTCGTATGGATTCACTGCAAGGCGCTCACCACGTCGCTACGCTCGAGGTGGTCGCAGATCGCGAGCCGCCCCAACCGAACCGCCGACATCAGCAAGGCGGCCACCAGCGGAGCGATGACGGAGCTGGTGGCGCCCAGTCGAGCCCCGATCGCTGCCGAGAGCGCCGCCGCCGCTGCCGCGATCGATTCGTCGCGGAGCGATACCCACCTGCGGCGCAGGTCGGCGTATGCCGCCGAATTCGTGCAGAGGAACGACCGAAACTCGCGCGCCGCGTCGGCCCAGAACGGCGAGGCCGCCGCGTCGGGAACCGCGTTCCCGAGCGCGTCGCGAAGCTGTGATTCCGTCAAGCCGTGTAAAAGGTCCATGCGGAAGAGGACGTGCGACGCCGCATGGGGGTTCAGCTCACTTGACGATCACCAACGTCCTCACGCGCCGCCCGTCGGCGTCGCGAACCTCGATCTCGTGTCTGCCGACGGCCAGCGGCCACGACAGCGGCCGGTCGGAGTCCGCGTGCCCGATCTCGCGACCGTCCACAAGCCATGTGACGGTCGTGCGGCGGTCGGCGACCGCTCGGAGAGGCAGCGCCTGAAATTCCCGTCTCAACGTGGGATCGACGCTGTAGATCGCACCCGCGGGAGGGCTGACGATCTTCAGTGCCAAGGGTGCTGAACGTGCCGAGGGTGCCAAGGGTGCCGGTGCTGACGGTGCCAAAGGTGCCGATGGTGCTGGTGCTGAACGTCCCGAAGGTAATGATGATGCGCTGTCCGCGTGGTCCCACGCGCGGTACTCGGCGGGATAGATTGTCACGAGGCCTTCCGCTGACTCGTGATGCCAGTCGCATGGGAGCGGCTCGGCGCCGGCCGGCATCCATTCTGACAGGCGGACGGGACACGCGGATGTCGCACGCATGCCCGAGAGGGCGCAAATCTCGACTCGCTGGACATCGGTTGGCACAGGGAGTATCGCCGTCGGATCTTCGCCGCCGCCGCGTTCGGCCGCCAGCATCACCGCATGAAAGATCGGCCCGGCCCCGGTGACGCCTGACGAATCGCGCAGCGGTTCGCGATCGAAATTGCCGACCCATACGCCGACCGTGACGTCGCGCGTGTAGCCGATCGTCCAGTTGTCGTGATACGCCTGTGACGTGCCCGTTTTCACGGCGACGGGAAACGGGAACTCCAGATTGCCCCCGCGGCCAAAAATGAACGCGCGCGCTTCGTCGTCGCTCAGGATGTCGGTGATCCAGAACGCGGTGCGCCGACTGACGAGGCGAAGGTCGGATGACGGGTCGCCCACATCCTTGTGCTCCTGAGCGGGAAGCACAAAGGTCGGCTGCCGCCACACGCCGCCTCTCGGGAACGCCGAGTACGCCGACACCAGCTCGTCGAGTCTGACTTCCGCATTCCCCAGCGTGAGACCCACGCCGTAATAGGACGCCGTGTGATCGAAGGTCGTCAGGCCCGCGCGCGTCAAGAACCGAAGAAGCGAGCTGATGCCCAGGTCCGATGCGAGCGCGACTGCCGGAACGTTCTCGGAACCGGCGAGCGCGCGGCGCGCGAGCAGCGGGCCGCGATAGCGGCCGTCGTAGTTGCGGGGCGAATAGAGGATGCCCGGCTCCGCGGTTGGAAAGTGCGACGGAATGTCAGGCAGAACGCTCGCAGGCGTGCGTCCGCGCTCGAACGCGAGCGCGTACGTGAGCGGCTTGAGCGCGGAGCCGGGCTGACGCGGGACGACGGGTCCGTTAATCGATCCGCCGTGTCGCGCGTCGCCGTAGTCGCCGGACCCTTCCCAGGCCAGCCACTGCGAGGTCCGGTTGTCGAGCACGACGACCGACACGTTCTCTGCGCCGTGTGCCCTGAGGTTCTGGCGCTCGTGCGCGACGATGCCTTCGACCTCGCGCTGCAGCCCGACGTCGAGCGTGGTCGTGATGCGGGCCGGCGCTTGCTCGCCATAGGACCCGAGCACCATCTCGACGAAGTGCGGCGCGACGAAGGGGGCCGCCCGCGGCGCCAGCACGAGCTGCTCCGCACGCGCTTCCGTGAGCTGCGCAGGCGTCAAGGCGCCGGCGGCGGCCATCCGCCAGAGCACAGAGCGCTGTCTGGCGCGGGCTGATGAAAGCGCCTTCCAGGGATTGAAGGCGCTCGGCCTCTGCGGCAGCGCGGCAAGAAACGCAGCCTGCGCGGCCGTCAGCATCGAGGCATCCACGCCGAAATAGATCTGGCTGGCGCGAGCCGCGCCGGCCGTCTGATTGCCGTATGAGGCGAGATTCAGATACAGCGCAAGAATCTGAGGCTTGCTGAACCGGTGCTCCAGCCTGAGCGCCAGAATCAGCTCGCGCGTCTTCGCGGCCAGGCCGCGACGCGAGAGACCATCGCGCCGCTGAAGCAGCAGCTTCGCGGTCTGCTCGGTAATCGTCGAGCCGCCTTCAACGATCGCGCGCTCCTCGAGATCGCGCCGCCCGGCTCGCACGAGCGCGAGCAGGTCCACGCCATGATGCGAATAAAAGCGCCGATCCTCGGCCGCGAGCGTCGCCGCTTCGAGCATCGGCGGAATGCGATCGGCGTCGAGCGGCTTCACGCGCGCGCCCGCCGCCGTCAACGCCTCGTAGAGCACGTCGCCGTGC
>JBOGIZ010000639.1:0-2063 GCA_050747805.1 Vicinamibacterales bacterium
CAAGAAGACCGCCAGCGGCAAGTTCAAGCGGGGAAACGCGTTCAAGGCGCACATCCTCACGAGCAAGGAACGCAGCCGCAAGCGGAAGCTCAAAGGGACGACGATGGTGTCGCCGCAGGACACGGCGAAGCTTCGCCGCATGCTCCCGTATTAGAAACAGAGAGTCACGTCAATGCCTCGAGTCAAGCGCGGAAACGTTCGGCGCGCCAAGCGGAAGAAGCTCCTCGGCCGCGCCAAAGGGTTCTATCAGAACAAGAGCAAGCTGTATCGCGCCGCGAAAGAATCGGTCGATACCGCGCTCAAATATGCGTTTGTCGGCCGCCGCCGCAAGAAGCGCGATTTCCGCCGCCTGTGGGTGATGCGGATCAATGCCGCCGCGCGCGAGCATGGCCTCACGTACGGCCAGTTCATCGCAGGCCTGAAAGCGGCCGGCAACACGCTCGACCGCAAGAGCCTGGCAGACCTCGCGGTCTCCTCGCCGGCGTCGTTTGCGCGCCTCGCAAAGATCGCCGCCGACGCGCGGCCGAAGCAGAGCGCGGCGCGTTCGTAGCCCTCACGGATCGCAGGAGGTCAGGAGTTCAGGAGCCAGGAGAGTTTCTTCCGAGCTCTTGATCGCCTGACCTCTTGTTGTAGAGACTGCCTGCAGCGCATGGATTATCCGGAGCTTCAACGAGACCTCGAGCGCGATATCGCGTCCGTCAAGAGCCTCGCGGATGTCCGCGCGGTGCGCGATCGCTACTTGTCCCGCAAGGGCGGAAGGATCTCGGTCGCTCTGAAGGCGCTCGGATCCGCGCCTGCAGATGAGCGGCGCGCGCTCGGGCAGGCGTTGAATGGCCTGAAGCGGTACGCGGAAGAACAGCTCGGTGCGGCGGAGCGCGCGCGCGCTGCCGTGCGCCCGCCGGCCGACGCCGTCGACGTGACGCTTCCCGGGCGCGAGCCGCTCGTCGGGCATCTCCACCCGCTGACGCTGCTGCGCGATCACGTCGAAGCGATCTTTCAGCGGCTGGGCTTTCTCGTGATCGAAGGCCCCGAGCTCGAAGACGAATACCACAATTTCGAAGCGCTCAATATGCCCGCGGAGCATCCTGCCCGCGACATGCAGGACACGCTGTACCTGTCGGCTCCCGTTCCAGCCGCCGACGGCGGCCGCGCGGCGACGCTGCTCCGCACGCACACGTCCGGCATGCAGATCCGGTATATGGAGACGCACCCGCCGCCCGTGCGGCTGGTCGCGCCAGGGCGGGTGTACCGCCGTGACGGACTGGACCTGACGCATTCGCCGATGTTCACGCAGGTCGAAGGGCTCGTCGTGGACGAAGGCGTGACGCTCGCCGATCTGAAGGGGACGCTCATCATCTTCGCGCGCGAGTTGTTCGGCGCCGCGCGCGGCACGCGCTTCCGCCCGAGCTTCTTTCCGTATACGGAGCCGAGTGGAGAGCTCGATATCTCGTGCGCCGCGTGCGGCGGATCGGGGCGCGGAGTGCGGGCCGGCGCGTCCGCGGTGGAAGAAATCGAGGACTCTTTGAATGGCGCCCCCTGCGCCATGTGCAAAGGCACAGGCTGGATCGAAGTGCTCGGCAGCGGCATGGTGCATCCGGCGGTGTTCGAGGCGGTGGGCTACGACCACGAGCGCTACACGGGCTTCGCGTTCGGCGTCGGCATCGAGCGCCTCGCGCTCCTTAAGTGGGGCGTCGAGGACATCCGGCTGTTCTACGAAAACGATCTGCGCTTCCTCGAACAGTTCCCGCTATGAGGCTGCCCTACAACTGGCTTCGCGACCTGGTCTCGGTGCCGGATGCGGTGGAGACGGTCGCGGCGACGCTTGCGCTGCGCGGTTTCGAGGTCGCGTCGATCGAAAGCGGACGCGAGTCCGTCATCGATTTCGAGATCACGGCGAACCGTCCCGACTGCCTCAGCGTCGTTGGCCTCGCGCGCGAAGCGTCTGCGGCCTACGGCCTGCCGCTGCGCATGCCGGAGGCGGCGATGCCTCAGGCTGCGATCTCAAGCGAAGGCGCGCTCGACGTGAGCATTGAAGATGCCGATCTCTGCCCGCGCTACTGCGC
>JBOGIZ010000640.1:0-2553 GCA_050747805.1 Vicinamibacterales bacterium
GCTCACTCCTCCCACCGGGTGGACTCGACGACGTCAGGCGAATGTCCTGGTGGCCGGCGGGCCGAATCCCCGGGGCCGATCACGGCGCGCTGCCGGTGCTGTGTACGGAGTTGTGGCGGCTGTTCGCGCACACGCGAGTTCCGTTCGTCGGCGACGCACGCGACATCCTGGATGCGCCAGAATTTACACAGTATTTACACGCGCACAGAGGGGCCTTGAAGTACAACGGTGACCCCTCATGTTGTTCACAGGATGCGCTGACATGTTCGTGAAGGAACTCTTCCAGGCAGGCCACACCCGACGCTTTTCGATCAGCCCGTTGCGAGAAACAGGCTGGGAAGTTCGCGACGAGCACGACAATCGCGTGCTCAAGCGTGTCTGCTATACCGACTGGCATCGCGTCGAACGCGCCCTCGAGATGTTCTCGCTGCAGATCGACGAGCTCGAGCGCCACGGCTGGATCGCCTAGACGGCGTCATTCCACGAAGCGATACCCCAGGCCAATCACGGTCTCGATCTGCTGACCGGCGGCGCCGAGCTTCGCGCGCAGCCGGCCGACGTGCACGTCCACGGAGCGCGTCTCGATCGATCGATCGTAGCCCCAGACGCGTTCGAGCAGTCGATCGCGCGAGATCACCCGATTCTTGTTCTCGACGAGGAACCGCAGCAACTCGAACTCGCGGCGGGTCAGACGAACGGGCGTGCCGTCGACGGCGATTGAGACGGCCTCGAAATCGGCCGTCAGATGCTTGCCCTGATAGGCAACGGTTCGCGCGTCGCCCGAGCCGCGCCGACGCAGGACCGCGCGGACCCGCGCCGCCAGCTCGCGAAGGCTGAACGGCTTGGTCACGTAGTCGTCGGCGCCCAGATCGAGCCCGGACACCCGGTCCGACTCCGACGTCCGCGCCGTCAACATGATGATCGGCAGGCGCGAGGTTTCGGCGCGCTGCCGGAGGATGCGGCAGATCTCGTCCCCGGTCACCACCGGCAGGTTCAGATCGAGAATGACGAGGTCCGGCGGCCGACTCGCGATCGACCGCAGCGCCTCGTCGCCGCGCGCGACGATCTCAACGGAGGCGTCGCCGGATCGTTCGAGCGCGTGCTTAATCAATCCGGCGATGTCGCGCTCGTCTTCGACAACGAGCACGCGCGGAACGGCCACGTTCGGCAGCGTAGCGAACGCGGTTGTCACGGGCGTAACGCGGATGTTACCGACACGTTAATTAGTCCGGTCTCTGTCGGCGTCAGCCGGCGCGCTGCATGCGCGTCAGGCGCGCGGTCGCCACGCGCGCGAGGATCGAGCAGATCAGCACGAGCATCACCAGCACCAGCGCGCCGGCCCAGGCCTGGCGGTGCCAGTCGGCGTACGGGGCGATCGCGTAGTTGAAGACCTGCACGGTCAGTGTCGAAATGGGCTGCGTCGGATCCGTGCTGAAGAATTGGTTGTTGAACGACGTGAAGAGCAGCGGCGCCGTTTCGCCGGCCACGCGCGCCAGCGCCAGCAGGATGCCAGTCATGATGCCGGGCAACGCTGCGGGCAGCACCACGCTGAACGCCGCCCGGGCACGCGTCGCTCCGAGCGCCAGCGCGCCCTCCCGCAGCGTCCCCGGCACGAGCAGCAGCAGTTCTTCGGTGGTCCGCATCACCAGCGGCAGCATCATCACGCCGAGCGCGAAGCCGCCCGCAAGCGCGGAGAAGCCGTGCAGAGGGAGCACGACGACCCCGTACGCGAAAATGCCGATGACGATGGACGGGACGCCGTTGAGCGTGTCGGCCGCGAACCGCGTCGCGTTCGCCAGAACGGAGCCGCGGTATTCCGAGGCGTGGAGCCCCGCGATGACGCCGATCGGGATCCCGAAGACGGCGCCGAGGCCGGTCACGATCAGCGTGCCCACGATCGCGTTGGCCATGCCGCCGCCGGCCTCACCGACCGGCGCGGGCATGTGTGTGAAGAATGCCCAGTTCACCGACGCGATCCCCTGCTTCACGACATAAAAGAGCACCGCCGCGAGGGGCAGCAGTGCCAGCAGCACGGCGCCGAATGACAGGGCGACAACGATATTGGAGACAATCTTCCTCAACCGCGTGCGCATCAGGCCGCCCCTTCCGCGATGGACACGGCGGCCGGCGCCGCCATCCGCCGCGGTTGGCCCTGGCGCTCGAGCGACCAGATAAACGTGCGCGAGATCGCATTGATGACGAGCGTGATGACGAAGAGGACGAGCCCGATTTCCACGAGCGCGTTCAGGTACAGCCGGCTCGTGGCCTCGCTGAACTCGCTGGCGAGCACGGCCGCCATCGTGTACCCCGGCGCGAACAGCGACGCGCTGATCTGCGGAGTATTCCCGATCACCATCGTGACAGCCATCGTTTCGCCCAGCGCGCGGCCGAAGCCAAGCATCACGGCGCCGACGATGCCCGTCCGCGCATAGTAGAGCGCCATTCGGATCGCTTCCCACCGTGTCGCGCCAAGCGCGTAGGCTCCCTCGCGCTGCGCTTGCGGCACCGCGCGCAGCACCTCGCGCGCCACCGACGACGCGAAGGGGATCACCA
>JBOGIZ010000641.1:0-3002 GCA_050747805.1 Vicinamibacterales bacterium
CTCGCTCGCCGGCTTCGCTCGGCTCCCTCCGCTCCGGTGGCTCGTGCGCGACGCTCACTCGCCTCCCGCGACTCCGCCCCTCGGACTCCGCGACACCCGCCGTCATGCGGACTCTCAGCCCCGCTCCGCTCGCTCGGATCACTCGCCGGCCTCCCGCGCGCCCTCGAGCGCGCGGCGTACCGCTTCGTTGACGCGGGCGGGATCGCCTTTGCCGGCCATGGCCTTCATGACCTGGCCCACGAGGAACCCGAAGCTCTTGGTCTTGCCCGCCCGATAGTCCGCGACGGCGGAGGCGTGCGCGCGAAGCACTTCGGCGACGACCCGCGCGATTTCGTCAGCATCGTTGATCGCGGCAAGCCCTTCGTCGCGCACGATCGCGGCGGCGCCGCGGCCGGATGCGTACATCTTCTCGAACACGTCCTTCGCGATCGGTCCCGTGATCGCGCGCGAATCCACAAGTCGGACGAGCTCGGCCAGCGCGTCGGCGGAGACGGGCAGCGTGTCGATCGACGCGCGGGTTTCGTTCACCTTCCGCATCACCTCGCCCATCACCCAGTTGCTCGCCGCCTTGGCATTGCCGCTGGCCGCGGCGACGCGCTCGAAGTACCCGGCGAGCGCCACCGACTGCGTCAACACCTCTGCGTCGTATTCAGGCAGATGATACTCGGCCACGAACCGCGCGCGGCGCGCTTCTGGGAGCTCCGGCAGATGTCGCCGGAGATCTTCTATCCACGCCTCGCCCAGTTCGACCGGCGGAAGATCGGGATCCGGAAAATAGCGATAATCGTCCGCCTCTTCCTTCGTCCGCATGACGGCCGTTCGGCCCGTCTCGGCATCCCACTGCCGCGTTTCCTGTGCGAGCCGAGCGCCGGCACCGAGCGCCTCGATGTGCCGTGCGATCTCGAACTCGATCGCGCGCTGCACGTAGCGGAACGAATTGAGGTTCTTGAGCTCGGTCTTCGTGCCGAATACCTCGGCGCCTTCCGGGCGGACGGAGATATTCGCGTCGCAGCGAAGGCTGCCTTCTTCCATGTTCCCGTCGTTGACACCGACCGTGACCAGGATTTCGCGGATGCGCCCGAAGGCGTCGGCGGCGTCGCGCGCCGAGCGCAGGTCAGGAGCGGTGACGATCTCAATCAGCGGCACGCCGCTGCGATTGAAGTCCACGAGCGTCGCGCCCGATCCGCCGGCGTCGTGCAGGGACTTGCCCGCATCCTCTTCGACGTGCACGCGCACGATCCCGAGATCCACGGTGCGGCCGCCCGTGCGAAACGTCAAACGGCCGTCGCTCGCGAGCGGCCGATCGTACTGCGTGATCTGGTAGCCCTTGGGCAGGTCCGGATAGAAGTAGTGCTTGCGCGCGAAGACCGACGTCTCGTTGACGCGGCAGCCGAGCGCGAGCGCGGCGCGCGCGGCGCCCTCGATCACGCGCGCGTTCAGCACGGGCAGCGCACCCGGCAGCCCGACGCACACCGGACACAGCGTCGTGTTGGGCTCGGCGCCAAATCGCGCGGAGCATCCGCAGAAAATCTTCGTGGCGGTCAGGAGCTGCGCATGGATCTCCAGACCAATGACCGGCTCGAACGTGGGCACGCGTGGGGAGATTGTGCCACGGAATCGACGGCGGCAGACGCCTATTCGACGTAGCGGCGGAACGCCTCGACGATCAGCGGGTCGAACTGCGCGCCGGCGCAGCGCTCGACCTCGAGCAGCGCCTCGCCCGGCGCGAGCGCGTCGCGGAACACGCGCGACCGCGTCATCGTGTCGTACGCGTCGGCGACGGCAATAATCCGCGCGCCCAGCGCGACATCTCCCGCCCGCACGCCCGAGGGATAGCCGAGCCCATCCATGCGTTCGTGGACGTCGCGTACCAGCTCGGCGGCGGGCGCGAGGTACGGGAACGCGCGAATCGCCTCGGCGGCGATCGCGGGGTGCCGCCGCACCAGGTCCTGCTCTTCCCGCGTCAGCGGCGCGGGCTTGCGAAGGACCGCCTCGGGCATCGCGAGCTTGCCCACGTCGTGCAGCAGCGCCGCGCGCTCGATCACTTCCAGCTCCGCTTCGTCGAGCGCCAGTGCGCGGCCGATCCCTACGGCAAGCGCCGCCACGCGGTACGCATGGGCGTAGGCGTCCCCCGCGGACGTGAACAGCCGCACCAGCAGATCGTCGAGCGCGGCGTCGGAGTCGATTGGGCCCGATTCGAACGCGCTCGCAAGGCGGAGCCGGCGCGCGTCGACATCGCTTGCCAGCGCTTCCCGCCATCGTCGTGAATCGCGGGCCGATTCGTGCCACTCGACCGCGCGCGAGACCGACTCGCGCAGACGATCGCGGCCAAAGGGTTTCGTCAGATAGTCGACGACGCCTTCGCGCAGGCTGGTGATCGCCGAGTTCGCATCCTGGACGGCGGTCGCCATGACGACGGCCGTCTCCGGCGCGCTGTAGCGGATCTGTCGCACCAGCCACAGCCCGTCGTGGCCCGGCATGCGAATGTCGCACAGCGCGACCGCCGGCGCCGACTTGTGCACCCCCTGAAGCGCCTCATCCGCGTTCTCCGCGGTGCGGACGTCGTAGCCGCCAGACGTGAGCCAGCGCGCCACCACTTCGCGCACGCCGCGTTCATCGTCCACGACGAGCACGGCGGGCGACGGCGCCAGGGCGCTCATACCGACATCGCCTCCCGGAGCGGTTCGCCCCTGCCTTCGCGCCGGCGCATGATCGTATCGGCCAGGTCAAGCCGCTCGAGGCGGCGATAGAGCGCGCGGCGGCTGAGGCCGAGCATCCGCGCGGCCGCTTTCTTGTTCCCGCGCGCGCGCAGCAGCGCGCGCTGAATATGTTCGCGTTCCACGGTCACGAGCAGATCGTCTGACGCGTGTTCGGGCGCCGCGTCAGCGGCAGCCGGCGCGACAGGCGACGGGGGCAGGCTGGCCGCCAACTCGCGCTCGGTGATGAGATCGCTGTCGGCCATGATGCACGCGCGCTCGATCACGTTGCGCAGCTCGCGCACG
>JBOGIZ010000642.1:0-2169 GCA_050747805.1 Vicinamibacterales bacterium
GCCCTGCACGACGACGAGCGTGGCAATCGTCCAAGCGACACGAAAGGCTGCTCTCATCTTCGTTTCCGATGTCTGACGACGTCTACGATCCGCGGCTGCTGGTTCGAGGCGAGGGTCCGCCGGTTATCCTCGTGCCTGGTCTGAACGGGACGGGTGACCTGTTCTATCGGCAGGTCCCGCCGCTGCGCCGCGCCTTTCGCGTGGCGACCTACTCGCTGCGGCACCAAGCCGACCATTTCGACGAACTCGTGGCCGACCTCGCGCAGATCGTCGAGATCGTTGCGCCTGCCGATCGCCGCGCCACCATTATCGGCGAGTCCTTCGGCGGCGCCCTGGCGCTGAGTTTCGCGCTCGCCCATCCGGACCTGGTCGAGTCGCTGGTCATCCTGAATTCGTTTCCATACTTTCCCGATCAGATTCGACTGCGGCTGGCGGTGGCCGGACTGACCATGCTGCCCTCAGGCGCCCTGTCGATGCTGCGGTATCTCGCCGCTTTCCGGCTGCACTCGGCGCGCACCAGTCGCGCAGACGTGAGGCAGTTCATCCAACTGACAGCGCACGCGTCGCGCGTCGGCTACCGCAACAGATTGAAGCTGCTCACGCGTTTCGATGTGCGCGATCGACTCGGTGAGATTCGTGTGCCCACGCTGTTTCTTGCGGCGGAATGCGACCATCTGGTCCCGGCGGTCGAACAGGCGCGCGAGATGGCGGCGCGTGTGCCGTCGAGCGTCGTTCGCATTCTCGATGGCCACGGCCACATTTGTTTGATCGCGCCCGGCGTCGACCTCGCCGCGATCCTTCATGAGTGGCGGATGGGGACCGAGCATTCGCGTTAACATCGCCCGACAACCCATGCCGCGAACCGGCTCCAAAGGCCTCATCGATCTCACCCGGCTGAACTGCCTGCGCGATCGCTCGCTGGGCCTGGAGCCCGCGCCATTTCTGCGGACCGGCAACGATGCCGTTCGGTTTCTCCGGCGCGTCGGCGTCGCGCTTCGGTATGGCGCCGGCGCCGCACTGCCGCTGGCGAGCATGTATCACGCCGCGTCGGGACCCGATCGCGACAACGCCGCGCTGGTGCACGCCATCGAAGTCACCAACCACGTCCTCGAGACCGCGAACGGCATCGAAGTCAACGTCATCGCGGATCGCCTCTGCCTCGTGGATCGCGCCGTCATGCCATTCCTCTATATCCTCGTTCGACGCGGCCGCTCCGGCGATGACCTCGCGGGACTGACGTTGAATGCGCGGCGCGCTTACCAGATGATCCGCGACCAACGGCAGACCACGGCCGGACGGCTACGCCGGCATCTGGGCGCTCCTGCCGGACAGAAGATCGACCCGGCGTACGAAGCGCTCAGCGAGCTTCAGAAAGCCCTCCTCGTCGACCGCGGACCGTTCGAGGTGCGCCGGTCCGGCGTGCCGTACCTGAGCAAGGAAGGCTACCCGTATCACTTGCTCGAGGCGGTTCATCCGGACCTCGTCGACTCGGCCGTGTCCGTGCCCTCCGCGGCTCGCGGTTTGCTGTCGGCTTACCTGGGAGGCGCCCGGTTCTGCTCCATCGCAAAGCTCAAGACGATGTTCCGTCTGGCGCTGCGCTCGGAAGAGATCGATGAAGCGTTGTCAGCCATGGCGGCCAGTCGCGAAGTCACGCGGCAGGGCACTGGACAATCAGGCGTCGCCATTCTGGAATCCGTGAAGTGATGACGTGGGCCAGATTGTGATCGTGCGCCGGCTGGGCGGTAATCACCTTCCATCTGGCCATCGCCACTGTTGTATCGCCGGCATGTCTTCGCCGTGTTCGCGAATGTACGCGCGATGATCCGTGAGTCGATCCGCGAGCATCTGTTTCACGTATGCGGCGCGCGCGCCCAGCTGCGGGAGCCGGTCGATGGCGTCGCCGGCCAGATGGAAGCGATCGAGATCGTTGAGGACCGTCATATCGAACGGCGTCGTGATGGTTCCCTCTTCCTTGTAGCCGCGTACGTGCAGGTTCCGGTGATTCGTTCGTCGATAGGTCAGGCGATGAATCAGCCAGGGGTAGCCGTGGTAGGCAAAGATGATCGGCTTGTCCTTCGTGAAGAGCTGATCGAAGTCCACGTCGGCGAGACCGTGCGGATGCTCGGTTGATGGCTGCAGCTTCATCAGATCCACGACGTTGACCACGCG
>JBOGIZ010000643.1:0-4090 GCA_050747805.1 Vicinamibacterales bacterium
CTCCTCGACCTCGAACGCGCCGCGCGGCGCCGACTCGAGATACACCACTGATCGACGCAGGTCCGGTACGCCGCGAGGGAAGGGCGCGCCAACGTCCGCGACGTCCGGCCGCTGCTCGGCCGGCGTCGACGCCCGCATCAGCTCCACACGCCCCCAGATCGTCCCCTTGACGCCGGCGGCCGGATGCACGCCGGGCTGAGGCAGCATCACAGAAACGGCGTACGCCAGGACCGTGAATCCGAGGCTTCTCACGTCAAAACCAGAAAACGATCTGACTCGCGATGAGGCTCGCCTGCCGCTCGAGCGGACCGCCGTCGCGCAGGTCGCGCTGCACCGACACCTTAAGCAGCAGATTTCGCTGCACCGAATACCCGCCGCCGGCCTCGACGCGCGTGACCGGCGCGTCCCAGGGTTCAGTGAGCGACGTGCCGGTCACGTCGCTGAAGCCCAGATGATCCACGCGCGCCGCCGCGTACAGGCCCGGGCGAATCCTGTACCGGCCCTCGAGCGACGTCGAGACGGCGCGCAGGGAGGACGCCAGCGCCGGAGCGGCGACAACTGGTAGCCGCCAATCGCTGATGATCGCTTCGAGCCGCAGCAGGTAGTATCCGCGCGAATATTCCGCGTCGGCGCCCCACGCGGTCTGCGTGAACGCGCGATCGTGACCGGGACCGGCGGCCAGCGCCGCCGCCGACGCGCTGACGAACGGTCCCCGCGCCGCCGAGGCGCCGAGCACCAGCCCGACGGCCGGACGCGCCTCCACGCGCCCCGCAAACTGCGGTCCTCCATTGTCGTCTTTGAACAGCGGGTTCGCGAGCGTGCCGCTCGTCACGGACGCTGTCGCGTTGACTGGTCCTTCGGTCCTTCCGGCGTGCAGCTGCACGCCCGTGTCCCACCGGAACACGCTCACCAGTGGGACGCCCCGATCGGCGGCCGCCTGTCCGATGGAGAACCGATCGCGCCAGCCCAAACCGCGCCACCGCAGCAACTCGTCGGCGCTCGCAGGCACGGCGTCCGGGCGCAGCGTGGTGAGGTACTGATACGCGAGCGGATAGCCGATGAGCGGGTTATCGCTCGCGTAGATGCGACGTGCGAACGCACCGAAGGTCGGCGGCACGCGGCCCACCTGGATGTCCAACGCGCGGCCGGACCATGGCCGGATCCGCGCGTACACCGCGTAAGGCTGCAGCGTGTCCGCGTTTTCCGTCCGAATCTCGGCGAGCAGCGTCACGTGATCGCCGGCCTTCAGCGACGCGGCGACGTCCACGCGGAACAGCCTCAGGGCCGAATGCTCGTAGTCGGTGTAGTTGAAGAACCCAGGATCGGCCGAACCGACTGACGCCGACACATCGCCGCCGATCGTGACGCGTCCGCCCGCGATCGATATCGGCTCAGACGGCAACGTCTGCGCCCGCGCTGGCGCCGAGAGCGCCGACGCGAGCGCGGCGCAGATGATGAACCGCGCTCCGCGCAGCACAGTCCCCGGCGTGTTCATGGTGGTCGGCCGATTATATGAGATCGTCGAATGCGATTCTCCGACGATCGCGCCTCACTCGCAGCCGTAGCCCAGGGGATCCGAGCAGGGGGGCGGCTCCGGCGCCGTCTGGCCGTTGATGCTGCCAACCATCGAGGGATGAATCAGGCAATGGTACGTGACTGCCGCGGTGCTCGTGATGTTCACCGCGCGGCTCGTCGTGCCTGGCGCGAGGACGCCGAGATCGACGGACCCGTCATCGAGCACGATGTGATGTTCTGTCGTGTCGTGGTTGCTGAAAGTGAGGGACTCGCCGGCCGACGCCGTGACGGGATTCGGGTTGAACGCCTGGTTTCCGCTGGAGCCGACGATGGCGACAACGACGGCCGCGGAGCCCGGCCCCGTGGTGGGAGCGGTTGGCGTCGTGCTCGCGCTGGTTGATCCGCCGCCGCCGCCGCATCCGCAGACGACGACGGCCGCAATAGTGACCACGACAAAACGTTGAAGCATGCAATCCTCCGGTGAAAAGGTTCACGGGCGGTAAGGCAAGCGCGATGCCGCCTCAGATGCCCGCGTATCAACGACTTGGCTGGCCGACGACTTACCGGCGCGGTAAGCGCTTACCGAGCGCGTCGGCGGCAACGGATCGGGGACAGGACAGGCGAGGGCGAGCGGCTATTCGGCCTGGCGGGATAGCGCCACGAGCGAGAATTGGATCGTGACCTCGTCCTTCACGCGTACGGTGCCTCCTGCGGCGGTAACCGACTGAATCCCGAAGTCCGTTTGCTTCACGCCGAAGGTGCCCGTCGCGGACAGACGATCCGTCGCGAGGGTAACGGCCACCTCGCCGGACTCCGCCTTCGTCACGCCGTGCAGCGTCAGGTCTCCAGTCACCCTCAGCCGAACGTGCGTCGCGTCTCTGCTGAGTATTTCGATCCGGCGCGAGGCAAACGCGATACGCGGGAATCGGGACACGTCAAGCACGCGCGCGCTGGCCATCGTCCGCTGGATCTCGGGCACATCGCCGGCCGCTTCGCCGTCGGCGATCAGCTTCAGCCTGGATGCATCAAACGTGAGGCGAACGACCGACTGCGACAGATCGGCCGGATCGACGTCGATCATTCCTTCCGCCACTGGAGCGGACACCCGGTGGGTGTGACCGGCGAACGAGAACAGTCCCTCTTTGCCAACCTCGACGGTCAACCGGCTGGCGGCCGGATCCACCGCATAGGTGACGCCGCCCGCGGCCGCAATCTGGGCCGCGACAACAACGAGCAGGATCAGGCTGGTGAGGCGCATGTGTGTGAAAGCCCTGTTCAGCGGACGCGATACATGACGACGCTGCGCACCGTCAGCAGGCTGGTGATCGAAGCCGCTTCCGATGGCCGGCGAATGGTGAGCGGCGCGTACAACACGTCGCCGCCGAGTTCGAACCGCCCCACGGCATAGCGCACGCCGAGGCTGGCGTCGTACGTGAGTCCTCGGCTGGCGAGCTCCGTACGGTCGGTGAATCCGAACGTCTGGGCGTTGGTCTGGAATACGTTGTCCATGAGATTGACGCCCGCCGAACTGTGCGCGGACCATCGTCCGGTTTGCGAGAGCGAGCGATCGACGTCGACCTCAATCGAGGCGTATCGCAGCGTCGTGGCGTCCGCCGATGTTTTGTCGCAGCCTCTCGGGTTGCCCTCCGAGCCGGGGGAGAATCGCAGGACGTCGGCCGGACAGGTGATTGCGCCTGACACGTCGCCGATTTGCCCGTGGCCGAACGCCGACACCGTCCAGGCTGGCCCTCGGCTGGCGTAAAAGGCCACGCCCATCGCGAAGAGCCGCGGCGTGATCCCGAACGCGCGCACCGGCGGGACACCTGCGGCTACGAGCGTCCACTTGTCCGACAACAGCAGCTCCAGCCGAGGCCTCACGAACACGGGCGCCTGATTCAGATCCTCCTGGGCGGTTCCATTGAAGCCGACGCGCTGCTGCGCCGTGCTGAGCGGCGGGAGCGCCACCACGTCGAGCCCCAGCCGCACGCGTGACAGGCCGGCAGACGGAACCGACGGCGCGACCAGCAGCGACGCGGAGGTGAAGTACTTCATCGCCCACGCCTCGGGGCGATCGAACTCGATCCGCTGCGGGGTGCTCGGCGCCTGCGCCGCCGCGAGTCCCGCGTTCAGGATCAGCAGAGCGAGGATCGATTCGACGACGAACGGACGACGGCCGCGGCGCCCGCTCATTGGACCGTGATCGTGCCGACCATATTGGGATGGATCGAGCAGTGATATGCGAACGTCCCCGCGGAGGAGAACGTGAAGTTGAACTGGGCGCCGGGTTGAATCACGCCGGAGTTCCACTGTCCACCATCGGCGGTCGTCGTGTGGGGAATGCTGTCGGTGTTCGTCCACGTGACGGTGGAGCCCACTGGGACGATCAGCGGGCTCGGCGAATACGCGTTGGTCGTCAACGTCGACGCGCCACGGACGATCGACACGGTCATTCCCGACGACGCCATCGGCGACGGGACCGGCGTCGGCGAACTGCTGCTGCATGCCGTCGCGCAGCCAGCCACGACTGCGACGACGAGCGCCATCCTTCGGAGCATGAATCCTCCTCGCGAGCGGC
>JBOGIZ010000644.1:0-12799 GCA_050747805.1 Vicinamibacterales bacterium
GGACGTATGCAACGCATCACGCTTCCAGGGGACTAGCGCGCGCGCAGTTTGGCGAATATCCGCTCGTACTTCGACAGGATCACCTCCCAGCGATAGTTCTTCAGGATGTACGCGCGGCCGTTCCTGCCCATCGCTTCCCTCAGACGGTGATCGGCGACGAGCAGCTTCAGCGACTCCACGAATTCGTCGCGGTCGGCGTAATACAACCCCGCATTCGACTTCTGGCAATGATCGACCAGTACGTCGCTGCGCGCGTTTGCGAGTATCGGCGTCCCCACCGCAAAGGCCTCGAGCGCGAGCAGCGACAGGCTTTCGTACGGCGACGGCACCGTCACGACGGTCGCGGCCTCGAGCGCCAGCAGCCGCTCATCATCCGACAGGCGTCCGGCAAACCGGATGAACGGATCCTCGGGCAGCGGCATCAGCTTGGCGCCCATCAGCACGAGCGACGCGTCGCCGCCGTCGCGGACGTAGCTGCTGAAATACTCGATCAGCTCTTCGCAGCCCTTGCCGGGATCGATGCGGCCGCCGTACAGCGCGATCGGGCCGTGCAGCCGATGCCGGCGCCGGAACAGCACGCCGCGTCCGGCGAGGTGCGGCCGCCAGCTCGGCGGCTGCTCGGACTCGTCCGGCTCCGGATCCGGCTGCGCGTGTTCTTCGTCGTCGGCACGTTCGCGGACCTGCGCATGCGGCAGATCGACGCCGCAGCCGACCGTTTCTTCTTCGACCGCGCGGATCGAAAACGTGGAGGTCAGGAACCGCCGCTCGACGTCGGTGTTGTAGGCGATAGCCGCCGGCGCGCTGAACAGTTCTTTGTAAATGCCGAGACGGATCGCGGGCTCGTCGTGCGCCGTGGGCACGAGAATCGATTTGTGCGGCCCGATCCGCATGCCGAGCACCGTCGGCGCGTACAAGTAGGTGAAAAAAATCAGGATGTCGTACTGCTGATGGCTGCGTTCGAGGTACTCCAGCAGCGCCGGACACCAGGGCCCCTGGTGCCGCAGCCATTCCATCTCGTCGTCGCGCGTGTGTTCGGAGGTGAAGATCCACTCCGAGTATCGATTGAAGGCCTCGATGTCACGCGTCCGCGCGTTCGCGAAGCGCCGCACGGTCACACCCCGCACGCGGTCCGTACCCTCCGGATACTCGTTCTTCCACGAGATGTAATCCTGCGCGCAGGTGGTGAGCACCTCGACGTGGTGCTTCGGCGCGAGGCGTTCCGCGATCAGGCGGCAGTGATATTCGGAGCCGCCGAGGATCTCGGTGCCGTAGCGCTGAACGATGAAGGCAAGGCGCATGTTAGACGAATCCTTCGAGCGTGCGGCGGAGCTCGGCTTCGATGCGCGCCGGCGCGAAATCGTGCACGCGCCGGCGTTGGCCATCGAGCACGCCCTCGCGCACATCGCGATCGTATACGAGGCGGCCGAGTAGTTCGGCAGCGACTTCGAGATCCTTCGGCGCGAAGAGGACGCCGGCTCCACCGAGGGTTTCGGGCACGGCGCCCGCGGCAAAGGCGAGCACCGGCACGTCAGCCGCCATGGCTTCGACGAGCGGCGCGCAGAAGCCCTCGTGCTCGCTGAGCGAGACGTAGGCATCCGCCCAGCGATAGAACGCGGCGAGATCCTCATCGGGGACCGGGCCGGTGAACCAGAACCGATCCGGCAGCATCCGGTATTCGTGCACGAGCGCGCGCACCTGGTCGTAGTACTGCGGGACGCCGTCGTATCGTCCGACGAAAATGAAGCGGTAGTAGCTGTCGACGTAGCGCTTGTACACCTCGGCCAGACGGATGTGATCCTCGATTTTTTTGTTCGGCACGATCCGCCCGACGAACAAAATGTTGATCAGCCCATCCGCGAGGATGCGCTCGAGCGCCGGCCGGCGTGGCGCCGCCGTTATCCGGCCCGTGTTCACGGCGATCGGCATCACCGCCGTACGTTCGAACCCGAGCGTCTCGAGCTCGCGCCGGTTGAATTCGGAATCTCCCAGCGCAAGGTCCACTCGTCCCGCCAGCGTCGCCAGCTCGCGTCGGCCGAGGGCTGCAAGCCGGAAAAGCGCCGCATCGTACGGCGCGAAAAACACCGCCGGAGTGATGTTGTGATACTGCAGAATCCTCGCGCCGCCGAGCGCCGCGAACGCATCGGTCATCGGGGAGGGCAGCGCGAAATGAAAAATCGTGACGTCGCCGCTGCGCGCCTCGGGATCCGAAAAAGGCCTGACCTCGCCGCGCAGATCGTCGTCGATGGTCAGCGCAAAGAGATCCGAATCGCAGCCCATGCTTCGCAGCATGTCGCGGACCGCACGGGCGCTGTCGCCGATCGCGTCCCCCTTGTGCGCCGCCGGCACCCACTGATGGACCTTCATCGCCGGCTTCGCGCCGGAGTCCGGCGATCGGAGGCCTGCGGCAGAGCGCGGTAGACCGACGGTCGGTACTGGCGCAGCTCCTCCAGGCGTTCCGACAAGTCGAACTGTGGCCAGAAGTCGAACGGCACCTGAGGCGCCTCGCGAGGAGGCAGCGCCGCGACCTGTTCGACGAACCGCCGCAGCGTCCCGGCGAAATCCTTCGCGAGGAGCCGTGCGAGCGCGGCGTCCTGCGACTCGACGACCGCGGATGCCACGTCAGGTTCGTCGAGCACCGCGGTCAGCACCCGCGCGATCTCGAACGGATCCTTCGTGTCGTACAGCACGCCGCCGCCGTCCATCGTTGCCGGGACGGCCGTCGCCGCATAAGCGATGACGGGCACCCGCAGGTAGAAGCTTTCGACGATCGGTACGCAGAAGCCCTCGTGCTCGCTCGCGCACAGGAACACGTCGGCGACGTCGTACAGCGCGGCAAGCTCCTCGTTCGAGACGTGCCCAAGAAAATGGACGTCCGGTGTCCCGAGGCGCGCGATCAGTCCGTTGAGCAACGCAAGGTACAGCTCGAATCCGCTGTACGAGCCCACGAACAACAGCCGCGCGCGCGGATTCTCGCGCGTGCGATAAACGTGGAAAGCCCGGATGACGTCCTCGAGCTTCTTGTTCGGAATCACCCGCCCGACAAACAGCACGTTCGTCCACCCATCGTCGAACTGCGCACTCAGCCGCGTATCGGGCGCCACGTCGAGGTGCGTGAAGTCCGGCACCACGGGAAGCACGTCGGTTGGCGTGAAGCCCGCGGCCGCCAGCTCCTGGCGGTTGTATTCGGAGTCGCCGAGCGCGAGCGAGGAGCGGCCGATGTACGCCGTCAGCTCGCGGCGCCCGCGATAACAGCGCTTCACGAGATCCTTGTGGATGCCGACGAAATATTCCGGCGGCGTGATGTTGTGATAGACGAGGATCATGCGCCCCGGGAGCGCGTACGCGACGCGCGACGCCCGAGAGCCAATGGAAAAGTGGTGGATGACGATGTCGTCCGGCGCGATCGCGCCGAGCATCTCGCGATAGTCGATCGTGAGGTGCTCGAGGCGGCGGTCGGCTGTTTCGACGAAGATTTCGGATTCGCAACCGGCGGCGCGCAGCACACGTTGAATCCCGAGGACTTCGTGTCCGATGGCGTCGCCGTAGCCGAGGGTGGCGAGCACCTGATGGACGCGCCGGTCGGTCACGCGAGCCGCCTCTTCAAATCCAAGCCGCTGCCCCGCGATGGACGATCCATCGCGCCCAGGCGGCGTCCGGCAACGACCGGTCCGCGCGGAGCGCGGTCCAATACCGTCCGCGCAGCCGGCAGCGTCCGCTGGCGCCGCGCCCACCACCCCGGGAGCGGCTCCAGATCGTTCCGGCTGACGCCGGACACCTTCAGCCGATCGAACATCTCGAGATACTTCCGTTCGATCACCGGCCAGGCATAGTGCCGCCTGAAGAACTCGCGTCCGTTCTGTCCGAGCCGCAGGTTGAGCGGTCCGTTCGACTCGAGCGAATACAGCGCTTCGACGAACTCCTCGTAGTTCTCGTAGTAGAGGCCGGCGTTGCTGCGGATGCATTGACCTTTCAACACGTCGCAGCGGCCATTGGCGAGGACCGGCCGCCCGAGGCCCCACGCTTCGAGCGCCACCATCGAGAGGCTCTCGTAGTACGACGGCATGATCAGCAGATCGGCGGCAGCGAGCGCGTCGAATTTGTCGCGATCGCTCGCGAAACCGAGATGGTGAATCCGCGGATGCGCCGGGACATCGAGGATCGCGCTCCCGATCAGCACGAGATCGAGCCCTCGCGGGAACGCGGCCGCGTAGCGCCGGAAATGGGAAAAGAGCTCCGCGCAGCCTTTGTTCTCGTCGATCCGGCCGATGTAGATCGCGAACGGCCGATTCATCTTGAACGTGCGCCGGAAGCGTTCGGGTTCGGTCCGCTCGGGCACGTTCGATCCGACGCCGACGACCACGCCGGGCACGCCGGCGTTGCCCGCCACGCCTTCGATCATCGCTTGCTCTTCGGGCGAGTTGTACATCAGCGCGCGCACGCCGCGGAACACCGGACCGAACGTCGAAAGTCCGACCGCCGGGTCGCGTTCGGCGGTCGGCACCAGGACGGCCTTTGAAGGAAGTCTGCGCGCGAGATGCCACGCGTGATAGTAGCGATAGCTGAAGAGGACGATGAAATCGAACTCGCCGGACACTGATTCCACGTGCCGCACGAGCGCCGGACTTGCCGGCCCCTCGCTCTCGAGCCAGCCGATTTCGTCGGCCACCGAATGCGCCTGGTCGAAAACGCGAGCGGAGCGCCGTCCGAAGTCACGGGGGGTACGCTCGTGCGCGACCGCGAAGCGGCGTACGCTGACGCCGTTGACCGTGTCGTCTCCGGGCGGCAGCTCGTTTTTCCAGGTGACGTAGTCGCGCGCACAGGTGGTGAACACAGTCACCGATGCGTGCGCGGCCAGGTGTTCGGCGATATAGCGCGCGTGCAGTTCAGCGCCGCCGTTGATGTCAGCGCCGTAGCGCTGCACGACGATCGCGATCTTCACGGCTCGGAGCGATCGGGCGGCGCGGCGGGTTCAGGCATTCCGCCGGCGCCACGGGAATCCGCAGGCCGATCGCCGCCATCCGGGGCGCCGTGTTCGATGCTCGCGCCCTCGGTCATGGCGCCGCGGTCGTCGGGTCCCCGGCGGCGGCCACGCCGGCGGCGCCGGCGCGAACGCCGCTCGTTGCCGTCGTTGTCGAGCGCATTCCCCTGACGCTGCGGACCGCGACCCGGTTCGGCCGCCGGCGGCTGCAGCGGCGGCACGGCGCCCGGACGGTACTGCACGACCCCTTCGAGCGAGCGCGCGCGCCGCTCGTCGAAATCGAGGCGGCTCGCCATCGACTCGAGGCGCATCTTCAGATGCTTCACTTCCATGCTCGTGCGCGTCAGCTCGAGCACCAGATTGTGAATGATTTCGAACTGAAGCGGTTCGTTCGCGATGTACGAGGCATTGAGCTGAGACTGGACGTGCAGCGCGTCGATCAGCCGGTTCGGGTTGAAGAACAGCTTGAGAATCGGCCGCAGCAGCTTGCGCATGAACGCGAGCAGTCCGCGATGCGTCTCATACAGCGTGGTCTCCTCGAACGCGTAGTTCCGCGGCAGGCTCGCCTGGCGCGCACGCTGATGGTATTGCTCGAGGAGATCCGATCGCACGCCTTTCGGATCGATGAACTGTTCGAGCTTGACGTTCGCCAGCTCGCGAACCTCGTCTTCCGTGTAGTCGACGCCGCGCTTCTCGCGGATCCGCTGGCGGATCTGCTGCATGATCTGCTCGACGTCGACGCTGTCGGACCGAATGGAGAAATCAGACATAGAATCCATCATTTGGCGCCGGGGGCCGAGGTCAGGGCCCCGGCGTTCTTTTTGCGGCGCTTCACAAATTCCGGCGCCTGCGCGATGCACGTGCCAAGAATGCCGAGCGAGCGGACCAGCGCTCGTCCGCCGGTCAAGCTGATTTCGGGTGCGGCCGTGCCGACCTCGGGATATCCGTTCTCGTCAGGCGTGACGCGCTCCCAGCTGCGGAAAAGCCGTCCCCACGGGCTGTCGAGAACCGTCCGCATCGTCCGTTTCGCGTTCACCGGATACCAGTAGCTGTCGTGATAGATCACGCTCGCGATGTAGGCCCAGGGCGCGAGCACGGTCTTGAGCGACCACTCCACCGGCTTCTTCATCGGGCCCCAGTAAATCTTGTGCTGCATTCTCGACGCGAACGTCATCTTCTTGAACGGACCGACGAAGTGCCAGTTTTCGTTCGCCGCGCTCTCATCGCCGACGATCTGAATGTCTCGCGGGTCCGCGCAGCCGAGCCCGAGATCGTGCGCCATCCGCAGGAATTTGATCCCCATGGGGTCGAAGCCCATGAGCTTGGCGGCCACCGCGTCGATGGCCACCTGATCCGCGCTCGCCAGAATCACGTTCTTGACCTGCGGCACCATGCAGCGCGGGCCCGGACCATCACCGGCAAACGTCCCATCCATCACCGCGAAGACGCCCCGGTGGATCTTCTTCTGGATCATCAGCAAGTCGACGAGCGTCTCGTGGATCACCGGATGCGTCCAGTGCCGGTGCTCGTTCAGCAGTCCGCCGAACGCGTTTTTCATCGCACCGGTCGTCGTCGTGAACACGTGCGTTTTCGTCGTCGGCAGGTGAATGATGTTTTCACCGATGAAGCGCTTCGGGATCATGAAGCCCTTCGGATAGACGTCGTTCAGACACGTGAACTTCTTCGTCAGATCTCCGACCGCGTCGCGGATGTTGATCCACTCCTCGGTTTCGTAGATGTGGATGTTGCGCAGCCCGTGCGCCTCGACGACGTTGATCTGCTTGTTCTCGCGCTCGCCGAGATGGGCGTCGATCACGACGGTGCGGTTGTGGCACGCGTGAATCAGCCGCGGGTCGTAGCCGTCCTGCTTCATCGCCCGGACCACGCCTTCGAGCTGCCACGGAGTCGTCGAACTGCCCGGATAGAAGAAATGCCAGGAGATGTTGACCTTTAGGCCCGTGTCGGCGTCCTTGCGGACGACATCCTGATACCCGGCGAGGTTGAGGAGAGCGTGATAGTCCCGCAGTACAGTTGCGGGAGAGGTTCGTAGAATCGCGACCGTCGATTTTCCCATGTCAGGCACCCAGCCCAAGGATATGCGCGTGCGCGCCGTAGATGATGAGCGCCACCGCGACACCCCAGAGCGCCACGCACGCGAGGAGCGGCCGATCGGTCAGCAGCATGTCGGCCGGATTTCCGCCGCCCTCTTTCTTATGCACCAGGTAGAGGTACCGGAAAATTCCATACAGCGGAAACACGAGTGTCAGACTCAGATACCGCGTGTGAAACTTGTCGACGGTCTCCTGGCTCACGGTGTACATCACATACGAGATCAGCGTCGATGCCGTGACGACGGCGATCATCTGATCCAGCAGGTACGGACTGTACTCTTCGAGTATCGGCCGATGTCCGGTCGCGCCGTCGGCCAGCAGCACCAGTTCGTGCCGGCGCTTGCTGAGCGCCAGGAACAACGCCAGAAGAATGGTCAGTATCAGCAGCCACTGGCTGATCGGCACGTCGATGACCACGGCGCCGGCCACCGCGCGGAGCACGAATCCGACCGAGATCGTCAGCACATCCACGATGACGATGTGTTTCAGCGGACCCGAGTACAGCGTCTGCAGCGCGACGTAGCTTACGGCGACGAGCGCGAACATCGGACTGAGGACCCACCCGCAGGCGAGGGCCACGACCGTCAGCAGGACCGCCGTGCCGATCGCCGCGCCGATCGACACCTCGCCCGAGGGAATCGGGCGGAAGCGCTTCAGCGGATGCAGCCGGTCAGCGTCGCGATCGGAGACGTCGTTGACGAGATACACGACGCCGGACAGGGCGCAGAAGATCGCGAACGCCGCGGTCGCTCGGGCGAAATCGCGCGGCACGAACAGCCGCTGTCCGAATATCAGGCCGAAGAAGACGAACAGGTTTTTCGTCCATTGCGTCGGGCGCAGCGAGACCAGCAGTCCCACGGCGAGCGAACGCCTTGGCGCGCCCGCGAGCGCCCGGCCCTGCCTGTTCGGTTCGGCTCGTTCGACGTCGTCGGTGACGGTGGGTGATGTACTGTGCGCCATGCGCACCTGGCGACGGGCGGCTTGGCTTACTTGAAGCTCTGCAGCGCTTCGGCTTCGGTGTCGTAGGTTTCGAACACGGTCAACAGCTTCGTGATCGCGAGCAGATCCTGAATTCTCTTCGTCAGATTCAGCAGCTTCAGCTTGCCGCCCTGACGGCTCACGGTCGTGTAGGTCCGGACGACCTCGCCGAGACCCGCGCTGTCGATATACGGGACACTCTCGAGGTTGAGGAGCAACTGCTTCCGATCTTGCTGGATCAGCGAATTGATCTTGTCCCTGAGGAGCTCATCGCCCTCCCCAAGCGTCATCTTGCCCTTGAGATCCAGGATCGTCACACCGTCGACGACGCGTTCGTCGATCTGCATGGCTCAGGCTCCTTCGGCCGAAAACTCTCGCGCCCTCGATCGGCGCTCCCTCACGGTTTCAGCGGTAAAAAGACCCGCCAGCGTACTACGCGCGTCAAACAAGTGTCAAGTTTTCAGTGCTTTGCAGGCTTGAGTGGCCCGTCGTTCGATTAGGCCTCGGCCTCTCCGCGGTGCGTCGTGCCGACGAACCGTTCGCGAAGCGACTCGATCGTGACATACAAAACCGGAATAAACACGATGTTCAGGAACGTCGAGAGCACCATGCCGCCCGCGACGGCTGTCCCGACGGAGTGCCGTGCTTCCTGACCCGCTCCAGTGGCGAACACGAGCGGCAGTACGCCGAGAATGAAGGCCAGCGACGTCATTAGAATCGGCCGCAGCCGGATCCGGCCCGCCTCGATGGCCGCTTCCACGACCGACCGGCCGCGCTCGCGAAGCTGCTCGGCGAATTCGACGATCAGAATCGCGTTCTTCGCCGCAAGACCGATGAGCATCACGAGCCCGACCTGGCAATAGACGTCATTGGACAGGCCGCGCAGCCACTCCGCGGAGAGCGCGCCCAGCACGGCCAGCGGCACCCCGAGCAGCACGATGAACGGCAGGACGAGACTCTCGTATTGCGCCGCCAGAGTCAGATAGACGAGGAGCAGCGCGAGTCCGAAGATGAGGAGCGACTGACGCCCTGCCTTCGTCTCTTCGAGCGAAATGCCGGACCAGGCGTATGTCATGCCGGCGGGCAGTACCGATGTCGCGATCTTCTCCATCTCCTTCAGCGCGTTGCCGGAGCTCACTCCAGGCGCCGCCGATCCATTCAGCGTCGCGGCGCGGAAGAGGTTGAAGTGGCTGATCACCTGGGGCGCCGTCGTCTCCTTGATGCTGATGACGCTTTCGAGCGGAACCATCTGCCCCGTGCGCGACCGCGCGTACAGCTGCTTCAGATCGTCCGGATTCGATCGGAACGGCGCGTCGGCTTGCACGTACACTCGATACGCACGGTTGTTGAACTGAAAGTCGTTCACGTACGTCGAGCCGATGAAGGTTTGCAGGGCGCTCGTGATTTCGTCGAGCGGCACGCCGGCCGCAAGCGCCCGCTGCCGGTCGATCGTCACGACGAGCTGCGGGTCGTTGGCCGTGAACGACGTGAACACGCCGCGCAAGAGCGGATCCGTTGCCGCCGCGCCCATGACGGCATGCGCGCCGCGCGCGAGCACGCCGATGTCCTGGCCCGTCTGATCGAGCACGTTGAATTCGAATCCGCCAAACTGGCTCAGCCCGGGAATGGCCGGCGGCGTGAACGACACGACCACGGCGCCGGGAATCGCGAGCAGGCGCGGCAGCACGCGTCCGATCACCGCCGCCGATGAATGCGACGCGCCCGGACGTTCCGCGAACGGCTTCAGGCTGGCGAAGATGATGCCCTGGTTCGGCGCCGCGCCGCTGAAGCTGAAGCCCATGACCGAGAACACGCCGAGCACGTCCGGATCCTTCATCAGAATCTGCTCCGCCTGCTTGGCGATGTTGCCCGTGTATTCGAGCGACGCCCCGGGAGGCGCCTGCACCTGCGTCATGAAGTAGCCCTGGTCTTCCTCGGTCAGAAAGGACTGGGGCACGCGCCCGTACACCCAATACGTGACGCCGAGTCCCAGGAAGAACAGCCCCACGAGCACCCACCTCGACCGCATCGCGCGGCGGATGAAGCCGACGTAGCCCGACGTGCCCGCGGCGATCGTGCGCTCGAAGATCGCAAAGAACCGGTGCTTGCCGTGGTGCGCTCGATCGAGCAGCAGCGCCGCGAGCGCCGGCGTCAGCGTGACCGCGTTGAACGCGGAGAGCGCCACCGCGACCGCAATCGTCATCGAGAACTGCGCGTACAGGCGTCCCGTGGTTCCCGGAAAGAACGCCACGGGCACGAAGACGGCGATCAGCACCAGCGCCGTCGCGATGACGGCGCCCAGCACCTCGCCCATGGCATCGACCGCCGCCTTCCGCGCGGGAACGCGGTATTCGTCGATATGCCGCTCGATGTTCTCGATCACGACGATTGCGTCGTCCACGACGATGCCGGTGGCGAGAATGAGTCCGAAGAGCGTCAGCGTGTTGATCGAGTAGCCGAGCAGCTTGATGAAGCCGAACGCGCCGACGAGCGACACCGGGATCGTGATCGCCGGAATGATCGTGCTGCGCCAGGTCTGCAGGAAAATGAAAATCACCAGGACGACCAGCGCGATCGCCTCGATCAGCGTCTTGATCACCTCCCGAATGGAGTCGTGCACGACCTGCGTCGTGTCGAGCGCGACCTGGATCTTCATTCCCGGCGGAAAGTGCGCCGCCAGCTGTTCGAGCTCGGTCCGAACGCCCCGCGCGACGTCGAGCGCGTTGGCCGAGGGAAGCTGGATGACGCCGAATCCGACCGCGTCCCGTCCCTGGAATCGAAGCGCCGACGAATACGTCTCGGCGCCGAGCTCCGCGTGGCCGATGTCCTTCAGCCGCACGAGCGAGCCGTCGGGCGACGCCTTGACGATGATGTTGTCGAAGTCCGCGGCCTCGACCAGGCGGCCCTGGACGACGACGCTCAGCTGGTACATCTGCGTCGGCGCGGAGGGTTCTTCGCCGAGCGCCCCGGCGGCGACCTGCACGTTCTGCTGCGTGAGCGCGGTGACGACGTCGTTCGCCGTGATCTGCCGCGCTGCCATCCGCGGCGGATCGAGCCAGAGCCGCATCGCGTACTTCCGCTCGCCGAAGATCATGACGTCGCTGACGCCCGGAATGCGCTTCACGGCGTCCTTGACGTAGACGTCGATGTAATTGCTGAGGAAGAGCGAATCGTACTCGCCGTGCTCGGCGTACACGCCGGCGGCCATGACGAAGCCGGTGGCCTGCTTGGTCACCGTGACGCCGAGCTGGCGCACTTCCGCGGGAAGACGCCCGAGCGCCTGCGACACGCGGTTCTGCACGTCGACCTGCGCGAGGTCCTGATCGCGCGTGACGTCGAATGTCACGTTGATCGTCGACACGCCGCTGCTCGTGCTCGACGAGGTCATGTAGAGCATGCCCTCGGTGCCGTTGATCGCCTGCTCGAGGGGCGTCGTCACGGCGGTCTCGACTTCCTGCGCGTTGGCGCCGGTGTAAATGGCGGCGACGTTGATCTGCGGCGGCGCGAGCGGGGGATACTGCTCGACCGGCATCGTCGGAATCGCGATGACGCCGGCCAGAATGATGACGAGCGAGCAGACCGACGCGAGAATCGGACGACGGATGAAGACGTTGACAAACATGAGGCTCAGTGGGCCCGAGGGCCCGCGCTACTGCGCCCTCACTGGCGCACCGTCGCCGATTTTCTGAATCCCCGAGACGATCAGTTGGTCGCCCGCCTTCAGGCCGCTCTTCACCACGTAATCATTGCCCTCGATGTTGCCGACTTCGACCGGACGCTGTCGCGCTACGAGCTGACCGTTCGCTCCTCGCTCGGCGACGAAACAGAAATACTGGCCGTTGATGCGCGTCGTGGCGACGATCGGCATGGTCAGGCCTTGGGTCGTCCGCCAGACGAGCCTGATGCGCACGAATTGCTGGACGCGAATCGTCGGCGGCGCCTTGCGGAGAAGACTCTTTGCCAGGATGGTCTGTGTAGACGGATCCACGCGCGCCGCGATGAACGTGATCGGATTGGTCGCGACGATCTTCCCGTCGGCGTCGACGATTTCGGCGGGAAGTCCGAGGCGAAGGTCTGGCGCGCGGTCGACGGGCACGTCGATGTAGGCCTCGAGGCCCGATCGATCGTCGATCGTCGTGATCGTCGTCGACGTCGTGACGCGATCGCCCTCCCGCACGGGAAGGTCGCCGACGACGCCGGCCGTGGGCGCCGACACGCGGTAGTAGTGAAGCTGGACCTGATCTTCGTTGACCTGCGCCTGGACCGCGCCGAGATTCGCCTTGGCCGTGTCGAGGCTGTGCTGCGCGCTGTCGAATTCGTCCTGGCTGATCGCGCCCGCCTTGAGCAGGGCCTGGAGGCGCTGCACCTGGCCGGTCCAGTACGTGACGTCGGCTTCACGCGCGGCGCGCTGCGACTCCGTGTTGCGGACGGTGGCCGCCTGGTGCTCGGGATCGATTTGCACGAGCGGCTCCCCCGCACGCACGACGTCGCCGGACTTCACGAAAATCCTGGTCACGTGTCCTTCGACCTGCGGCTGGATCGTCGTCGAGTGGAGCGATCGGACGGTCGCGATGAACTCGGAGGTGTCTTCGATGGCTTTTGGCTGCAGCGTTTCGATCGAGACGGCGGTCGCCGGCGCCGCGCCGCCGCGTCCGGCGCCGCCAGGCGCCTGGCCCGGCGCGCCCGCGCGCCTGGCTCAACACGAAGAGGCGCCGTGCGAATTGGCCTCCTG
>JBOGIZ010000645.1:0-2948 GCA_050747805.1 Vicinamibacterales bacterium
CCCATCGCCC
This sequence comes from Vicinamibacterales bacterium, assembly GCA_050747805.1. Lineage (GTDB taxonomy): Bacteria > Acidobacteriota > Vicinamibacteria > Vicinamibacterales > 2-12-FULL-66-21 > JAICSD01. The sequence goes on from JBOGIZ010000645.1 coordinate 11, forward strand.
ATCGGTCCTCGGCCATCGGTCCTCGCCCATCGCCCATCGCCCATCGGCCATCGGTCATCGCCCATCGGTCCTCGGCCATCGGGTCATCGGCCATCGCCCATCGCCGTCACACGATCACGGTCTCGCCGAAATCGAGCACTCTGAAGTCCTCAGGCCGCAGCCCCGCGGCCGCGCGCGCCTGCTCCAGCGCGCGAACCGGATCGTCGATCCCTTCGTCGGTCAAGTGGAACACGCCGAAGTGCATCCCGACGCTCACGCGCGCGCCGAGATCGAGGTGTGCCCGCACGGCTTCGTCAGGATTGGCGTGCATCGGCCGCATGAACCAGCGGGGTTCATACGCGCCGATCGGAAGCAGCGCGACATCAATCCCCGGGCAGCGCGCGCCGATCTGCTGGAAGTGCGGACCGTAGCCGGTGTCGCCGGCGAAATACACCGTCGTCCCTCCCGACTGCACGACATAGCCGCACCACAGCGTCCGGTTGCGATCCCACGGTGTCCGCGCCGAGAAGTGCTGCGCCGGGACGCACGTGATCGTCGCACCGCCCACCGTGACCTCCTGCCACCAATCGAGCTCCGACACCGGACGGCCGAGGCGCTCGACAACACGACGCAAGCCGAGCGGCACGATGACCCGCGGCGCGCCGCGCGACGTCACGTCCCGCAGCGACGCGGGTTGCAGGTGATCGTAATGATTGTGGCTGACGAGCACGAAATCGAGCGGCGGCAGTGCGCTCGGCGGAAGACCGGGTCCGCGCACGCGCCGCGGTCCGATCCTGCCGAACGGCCCCGCGTGCGACGTAAACACCGGATCGGTCATCCACACCGCGTCCGCCGCGCGCAGCAGAAACGTCGCGTGTCCGATCATCGTCACACCGACCTGGCCTCGATCGACGGCAGCGGGCGCGGGAGCGTGCGGGTGCAGGGGAACGGACTGCGGCCATGGGATCGCGACTCGTTCGCGCCGCCACCGCAGAAGATCCGCGAACGATCGCGTCGTGTCGGCCCACGGGGCGAAAAATCTCCTGCCGTCGAAGTGATCCGAAATCACGGTCGTCGATGGACCAGGTACAAATGACCTTGGCGCTGCCACCACGCCGACGGCAGCGCTTGGGTCTCGATCACATCATCGCCTGGGCCGGGCGTCGTGACGATGGCGTACGGGGCTGCAGCGTCGTTAGACACGAACGGAATGTCAGCGTGCGGATCGAGTCCGGGCGGCAGATTCTCGGGATGCGCGTAGAGCCGCCACGCGTTCAGCGAGTAGCCGGCGTCGATGTCGATCATGCGCGTGCCCTGCTGTTCTTGATCGAGCGTCATGCGCGCGACGGCTGCATTGGTCGCGATGACCGCGCGCGTGCCGGGAATGCCGAGCGACGCCCAGAACACGAGCACGATCGCCGCGGGCCATCGACCGACCCGCGTATCGAGCAGCGGCGCGGATGCCAGGTACGCCAGCGTGGGCGCAAGGATCAGATAGTAACGATCGTAGTACACCCACAGGATGTTGATCACGAGCAGGTTCAGCAGGCCCCCGGCGACGATAATCCGTCCCGCCCGCCACTCGCTCTTTCGAAGCCATCCGAGTCCGACGATCAACGATGCGGCCACGAGCGCGCCGGCGGCCTCGAGCGCTGGTGTGACCCTCGCGACCCACGGCGACGGCGGAAGATCGCCGCCAACCAGATTCGTACGCATCGCCATGTCCTGCACGCTCCACGTATCCTGATCCGGGAGCGGCGTCGGCACCGAGCCCGTGAGCAGCCTGGCGCCCGCGGCGATCAAGATCGCGACGGCGGCGATAAGAAGAAAGCGCTTCCACCGCAGCATCGGGCACAGGAGCAGCGCCGCCCATGGAAACGCCACGATGAACAGCAGCTCGATGTTCCACGACGCATAGTCGCTCGGATCGAGGAAGGTGAGACCCTGCGCGTTTTGCTCGCGCAGCTCAATCACGGGGAGCCCGCCGAACAGGTGCGGCAGCACAATCCACGCGCCGCCGATGATCGCCGCTCCGACGATGAGCGGAACCCAGAAGCGGGCGATCGCGCGGCGCGTGAATGCGCTGCGATCGATCGCGGCAAACGCCGCGCACGGCAGCACGATGCCGACCTGTCGCACGAGGAACGCCAGCAGCGCGAACAGCGCGGCCCACCAGAGCAGCGGCGGCCGATCGCGGCGGACGCCGGCGACGTAGAAATACATCGCGACGGCCGAGAGCGCGACAAACGGCACGTCGGTCATGAACGTGAAGGACAAGACGAAGTAGGCGGGATAGAGCGCGAGCGTCAGCGCCGCGAGCACGCTGACGGCGACGCCGAACGCAAGCTCACGAAGAAAGAGGTAGACCGCCCAGCAGCCGACCGTTGCGACGACAACGGTCGAGAGGCGCAGGATGCCGAACGAGAATCCTCCGGCCACCCGCGCAAACAGCCAGCCCCACAGGATCTGCGCGATCGGATAGATCGAACTCCGATCGGACACGGCCAGATGGCCGGTCCTGAGCAGATGCTCGACGCTCCAGGCATACGCCCAGTCGTCGATGACGGGCACGTTCTGCCACGGAGCAACGAGCATCCATCCGATGACAAACGGCGCGGCGATGACCGCGAACGGCCACCACCCGTCGCGCTGACCCATGGACTGTCATTATCCATGGGTCGATGCCGTCTACTTGCCTTTGCCGCCAGTCGTCGAGACGCCCACCTTCGTCGCGTCTTCCTTCGCGAGCTTCAAGTGCTCTTCGAGCGTCGGGAGCGTCTTGGCCGCAAACGCCTTGATGTCGGGGTCTTTGCCTGAATCCGCTTCCTTCTTGAAGGCGGCGACGTCATGCTCGTGGTCCTTCACCATGTCGCGCATGTAGGCCTTGTCGTACGACTCGCCCGACAGCTTCGACAGACGCATTTTCGTCGCCTTGTCCTGGGCGTTGGGAGCCGTCGGC
>JBOGIZ010000646.1:0-7180 GCA_050747805.1 Vicinamibacterales bacterium
GAATCACGATGGAGGTCGTCAACTGCGCGACCGTCAAACCGCTCGACCATCTGACGATTCTCGCCAGTGCGCGCAAGACCCGACTGGTCATCACCGCCGAGGAAGCGCAGGTGGCCGGCGGCCTGGGCGGCGCCGTCGCCGAGCTGCTCGGCGAATACGAACCGTTGCCGCTGGTCCGCGTCGGCATGCGCGACCGGTTCGGCGAATCCGGCGACCCGAATCAGTTGCTGGAGCACTTCGAGCTGACCGGGCCTCACATCGCTCGCCTCGCCGAAGCGTTCGTCACTCGATGGAGACCCGACCAGTCCTGACACTCAGAGAGCTCGATTGCCATGCACAGTGAAACAGATCACGTCAAACATCCCGCCGTGCGACCGCGAAGGCGCATCCTCGTCGACGGCGGGGATCCGGACGAAACGCGCGCGATCAAGGATCTGCCGGGTTTCGTCGATGGGTAGCGCTTCACGTACATGTTCTTCAGTGACTCCCCAGCGCTTCGAGCGGCGTCACGTGACTCGCGCGGCGGAGAGGAATCAACACTGAGAGCGCGGCGGTGGCGAGAATCATCGCGATGGCGGCACCGAACGCAAGCGCGTCGTGCGATCCCACGAGCGTCAAGGAGCTGGCGAGTAGGCGACCGGAGACGAACGCGAACGGAACTCCGAGCATGAGGCCGGTCGCCGCGGTGACAATGGCGTCCCGAATCACCATTCTGCGGATGTCGTGGGTCGAGGCCCCGAGCGCGAGGCGCAAGCCGATTTCCGGGATGCGCCTCATGACGCCGAGGTTCAAGACCGCATACAATCCGACGAACACCAGCAGCATCGTGAGACCTGCAAAATAGAACGCACCGAGACGCATCACGCGTTCGCGAAGGAGTGCCGCATCCAATGTGTGCTGCAACGGGTGGACGTTGACGAGATCGTCTCGTCCGAGGGCGACAATCGCGCGGCGCGCCTGCGCCTCGACCGTGTGTGGCGCAAGCGGAGACTTCAGGAGCACAAAGGGCGGCTGGAGCGCAAGGGCACGTCGAGGCTCCTGCAGCATCGACGTAAAGAGAAACAGCTGATTCATCGTGTGCGGCTCGGCGAGCTTGGCGTCCGCCACCACGCCGATCACTTCCAGGACACGATCGGACTGGCCGCCGAGTCGGACGCGCCGGCCGATCGGATCGGCACCTGAGAACAGCGCCTTTGCAAGTCCCGTGGTGATGATGGCGACATCCACCTGACTGCTGTCGTCGGTCCATGTGAAATCGCGCCCGGCCCGGAGCGGCACGGTCAGCGTCTCGAAGTAGCCTGGCGACACCTGCACGACAAACGGCCTCACGGCAGGAAGACTTGCGGCTCCGGTGACGGGACGTCGACGGAAATCGGCGCCACAGCACATCGGTTCGCTCCAAGAGAGCGCCGCCGCCGAGATGCCTGGGACCGCGCGGAGCGCAGAGTCGAGCTGGGTGAAATACGCGACCGGGTCCGCGGCTGGTGCGCTCTCGCCTGGATTGGTCAGACTCCCCACGACGACATCAGCGGGCCTGAATCCCGTGTTCACACCCTCGAGCCGATGCAGATTCACCGCGACGATCCACGCCGTCACGAGCAACGGCACCGACAGGGCGACTTGGGCCGCGGCGAGCCAGCGCCCCCACCTGGTCACGCTGCGGCCCGGCAAGCCGCGGGTCCCGCCTACCAGCCTGAGTCTTGCCGACCAGACGCGAGCGGCCGGCAGGAGACTCACGGACAACGCGACGAGGCTGACGAGCAGCACCATCACGCCGAGCACTCGGTAATCGGGACTGAGGTCCAGGGGTGACGAAACGTCTGGCTGGTTCCACAGCAACAACGTGAGGCCCTTCGCGGACCACAGGGCAAGCGGAACACTGATCACGACCGCCACCGTCGACAGGGCCAGCGATTCGCCGACCACCTGGGCCACCAGACGCCCGTTGGACGCGCCGAGCGCTGCCTGCACCGCCAGATCGTTCTCTCTCGCTGACCATCGCGCGAGCAGCAGGCCCGACAGATTCACGCAAGACAGCACGATGGTGATCGCGCTGCACAGAATCAGCAGCGTCAGCGGGCGCCAATAGAAAAATCGATATCCGGACGCTGAGAAACCGCGGGCCGCAGACTCGATGCGCGGCTGAAGGGTGAGCATCTCGTTTCGTGCTTCGGGCATCGCCGCGGCAACCGCCGTCACCGCGGCTTCGCGCGCCTGCGGCCAGAGTGCCTCGAGCTGAGCCTTGGCGTGTTGAATCGTGCTCCCCGCACGAAGCCTGCCGAACGCCGTCAAAAAACTCAGAGCTGCCGGCTCATTGAGGAAGCGAGGCGCCAGGGACGCCGGCACCCACACATCGGTCGGCACACCGACCTCGAGGCCGGTGAACGACGCCGGCGCGACGCCGATCACCGTCACCGGTTCACCCTGCAGACGGAACGTCTCGCCGATCACCTGAGGGTCGGCGCCGAAGCGCGTCTGCCAGCAGCGAAAACTGATCGTCGCGACCGGCGCCGCACGCTCGACATCGGCCGGCCCGACGACCTGGCCCAACAGAGGGCGCACGTCGAGCGTCTCGAAATAGCGACCGGTGACGCCTTCGATCGCCAACTGTTGACCGCCGTTCTTGACGACAGCCGTCGCCTCAAAGCGCTCGAAACCGGCGAACGATTGGAACACGTTCTGCGCCCTGTCGAGTGACGCGAACAGGCTCACTGGAATGACCCCAGCGTTCGCCCACTCGGGGAGGCCAGGGTTCATGCCAGACACGGCCACCAATTCGTCGGGATGAGAGACCGGCAGCTCGCGCCAGAAGAGGGCGTTGACTAGACTGACCAGCGTCAGGAGCGCTCCACCACTCAGCCCGATCCCGAGAACGACCAAGAGAGCGGAACCGGGAGTCCGGCGCCAGCTTCGAAGGCTGCGGATGGTGTCTCGAAAGAAGCTTGCAGTCATCGGCTGCTCCTAGAGGGAGCGGTTGCTAGTTTGGATCCGGTTGCGAGGGACGAGCAACTTAGGGATGCACGACCGACAGCTCAAGGACGTTCTCGAACGCGTCGAAGTCGCGATCGCGATGCAGCAGCGAGTGCCCTTCACGCAGGCAGAAGGTTGCGATGAGGCAATCGATGGTTTTGCGAACGGTGTGACCCCGCTTGCGCAGCATGCGGTAATTGCGCGCAGCCTCGCGCGCCAGGGCGATGCCGCCGGTCTCGAACACTTCGAATTTCCGCAGCAGCTCGTCAACCTCCGTCGCCGCATCGTCGTCTCTCACGCCCTGCAGTACTTCGCACAGGATGACATCGGTCAACGCAAGACGTTGTCGATCGAGCTCGGCGTCCAGCCAGGCGGTCTCTGGGTTCTGAACGGCGTGCAGGTAGTCGATCCACACGGTGCTGTCGACGATCACCAAGGACCTTACCTGGCGACTCTCGACAGTCGCGACGCGTTGAGATCGCCCTCCCAGGCCACTTTTCCGCGCAGCCGCCGAATCGCTGACTGGCCTCGGGTCTGAACCAACAAGCGCAGCGCTTCCTCGACGACGGCGCGCTTGGTGCGCGCGCCGCTGCTGCGGAGCGCCTGTCGCATGAGGCGATCGTCGATCTCGATGTTGGTTCGCACGGGGCTGTCCTCCTTCTATGTGTAAGCATCTCAGAATTATGTGTATTGGTCAAAGACGGAATGCCGCGCTTCGCTCGACAACGCCCGCGGAGACTTGACAGCGCTAAGCGGACAGTTTATTCTATCCGCAACAGACTAATTTGATTGTCCGTATGGGCGTGCAATCCCTCGACATCATCGACGACCCCACACGAGCGCGGGCGGCCCTCCAGCCGATTCGGCTGCGCCTCCTTCAGTTGCTCGAGCAGCCGCAATCGGCGCCGCAGCTCGCGAAAGCGACGGGCATGCCCCGCCAGCGGGTGCTCTACCACCTGCGGACGCTCGAAGCGCAGCGGCTGGTGGAGGCACACGAGCATGGAAATGTTGGCCGCCGCATCGATCGCTCCTACGTCCGCACGGCGACGTCGTACGCCATCGCGCCGAGGACATTGGGAGGCGTCGCCATTGATCTCGACACGCGGACCGTGCGTGACGCCTTTTCGGCCGCGTACCTGTCGGCGGTGGCCGGCCGGGCGCTGAACGACCTCGCCGCGCTCGGCCGGGTCGCCGCCGCTCGCGGTAAGCGGGTGCCGACGCTCACGCTCGAAACCAACGTGCGGTTTACGACACCGGCCGATCAGCGACGGTTCGCCGACGAACTCACCACGGCTCTCACCACGCTGGCCGCCAAGTACCACCAGCCCGACGCGACAACCGGCCGCACGTTCCGGATCTTCGCGTGCGGCTATCCGGCCGTACCGTCGCGCGCGTCCGAAGCCGAAGGTGGCGGCCGGGCTGACATGGAGACGAAATGACCGACGACCACACGCGCACCGACCGTACGCTCGATCTGACCATCGACATCGACGCCACGCTCGAGGAGGTGTGGAAGGCCCTGACCACTGGCGAGGGCATCGCGCGCTGGTTCGGGCCCTACGCCGCCGTCACGCCGGGCGAAGGGGGCAGCGTCAGCGTCGGCTGGGATCCGAAAGAGATGTGGGACACGCCGATTACGGTGTGGGAGCCGCTGCGGCGGATGCAGACCGCCAGTGAAATGCCGTCGAAAGACGGCCGCATCGTGCGGCTGGCGGTCGACTATTACGTGGAAGCCCACGGCGGCCGCGTGCGGGTCCGTCTGGTGCACTCCGGCTTCGACGACAGCGACTCGTGGGACAACTATATCGACGGACTCGACGCCGGCTGGTCCTTCTTCCTGTTTAACCTGAAGCACGCGCTCGAACGTCATCGCGGCGTCGATCGCCGGCAACTGTCCGCGCGCTTCCGGACCACGGCGCGCGCCGGCGAGGACCATCCGGTTTTCGGCGCGAAGGGCTTGCGCGTGGAGCCTCCGATCGGCGGCCTGCGGCCCGGCGACGCCTGTCGTCTCTCACTCGGCAGCTACGGGATTGACGGGGTCGACGCCACTGTCGCCGTGCGGCACCCGTCGCGCGCGATCGGCTTCGTCGTTCCGGCGTGGAACGACGCGCTCCTCTTCGTCGAGCGCGAAGGGATGAAGGAGACGCATCACGTGGGCGTCTGGCTGTCGCTCTACGGCGTGCCCGAAACGACCGCGGCGCCGCTCGGGCAGGGACTGGCCGACCTGCAGTCGGCGATCAGCGTGCCGGAAGGATGAAGCGGGTGCCGCGCGTCCAGAGTCTGAACACGGAGGCCGTCATGAAGATGCCACGCCGCAAAGTGCTTGAGGTGCTCACCGCCGCTGCCGGATCGGCGCTCCTGCCGGGGTCTTTTGCGGCCGCCGCGCAAATGCCCGCTGCGAATCATGCCGCGAAGGAGACGGTCACCGGTATCGGCGGCGTCTTCTTTCGAGCGCGCGATCCCAAGGCGCTGGAGCAGTGGTATCAGGACCATCTCGGCGTCTCGGTGCCTGTGTGGAAACAGCAAGCCGGACCGACGTCGTTTACGGCCTTCCCAGAGAACACTCGTTACTTTGGCGACGCGACCAAGCAATGGATGATCAACTTTCGGGTCGCCGATCTTGACAGGATGGCCGCGCAGCTCGAGTCAGCGGGCATCAAAGTGACGCTGGATCCTACGAGCTATCCGAACGTTGGCCGCTTTGCACGCATTCATGATCCGGAAGGCAACCCAATCGAGCTGTGGCAGCCGCTGAATACGGCCGTGAAGTAGGGCCGGCGCGGACACTCAGCTTATGATCGAGAGTGCCATGTCTTCGATTGAGCAGAAGTTCGCAAAGCTGGGCACCGATCACGCGCCGGGCCAGGAAGTGCGGCAGGACCCGCTGACCAACGACACGTCAGACGCCACACTCCGCGGGGAGCCTCTCACTGGAGTGGCGGTCGATTTCTCGCACGGCGATGTCAACGAGACCGCGTTCGGTCCCACGCCGGGGGCGCTCGACGAGTTTGTCGCAGGCGTGCATCGCGGAGGACCGCAGGCCTACACCGAATATCGCGGCGGCGCGGCATTGCGGGATCGCGTGGCCGGCAAACTCGCCGCGTTCACGGGTCGACCGATTGCGTCCGACCGCGAGCTGATCATCACGCCTGGCACGCAGGGCGCGCTCTTTCTGGCCATCGGGGCCACGGTCACCGCCGGTGACCGGGTGGCCATCGTCCGGCCCGATTATTTTGCGAATCGCAAGCTTGTCGAATTTCTCGGCGCCGAGATCGCGCCCGTGCGGCTCGACTATCTCGGCCACACCGATCGCGCGGGGCTCGACCTCACTCAGCTCGAAGATGTGTTCAAGTCCGGCGTCAGGACGTTCCTCTTCTCGAACCCGAACAATCCCGCCGGCGTGATCTATTCATCCGGCGAGATTGCCGGCATCGCGGAACTGGCCACGAAGTACGGCGCGACTGTGATCGTCGACGAACTCTACTCGCGCCTGCTGTATTCGGGACAGACTTATATGCATTTGCGCGCGGCGGCAGCGGCGGACGCCAACAAGATTGTGACAATCATGGGACCGTCGAAGACCGAATCGCTCAGCGGCTATCGGCTCGGTGTCGCGTTTGGCGCCGCAGACCTCATCGACCGTATGGAGAAGCTCCAGGCCATCGTCTCGCTGCGCGCGCCCGGCTATTCGCAGGCGGTGCTGCGAGGGTGGTTCGAGGAGCCGGCAGGGTGGATGGCCGAACGGACGGCGCAACATCAGGCCATTCGCGATGACCTCATGCGGATCTTTCGGAGCGTGCCGGGTCTGGCGATCCGGACGCCAGAGGCAGGCAGCTATCTCTTTCCGCGGCTACCGAAACTCTCGGTGCCGCTGCACCAGTTCGTGCGTGCGCTGCGCGTGCAGGCCGCCGTGACCGTCACGCCGGGCACCGAGTTCAGTCCGGAGGCGACCGACAGCATCCGCCTCAACTTCTCACAGAACCGCGACGCGGCCGTCAAGGCCGTCGAGCGCATCGCGCAGATGATCGCGCGCTACAGGACCGCATGAGGGATCTCAGCCGCACATGACTCGTAGAGCGTTCACCAGTTACAGGACGCCGCCGCCGGCCGGCTCGTACAGCGTGGCCATGGAAGCCGGTGGCCTCGTGTTTCTCGCCGGCCAGACGCCGCGCGACCGCGACAACGTCCGGCACGGCGACAAGCCCTTCGC
>JBOGIZ010000647.1:0-6313 GCA_050747805.1 Vicinamibacterales bacterium
CTGATACACTCGGACGAGTGCGTTCTGCAGGGCGTCGGCCGCGTCCTCCCGATCACCCAGCATCCGGTGCGCGACGTTGAACAGCGGCCGCTGGTATCGTTCGATCAGCGTCTCGAAGGCCCGCTGATCCCCCTCCAGGCACCGGCCGACGAGTGCAGCGTCTTCAGCGTCCTGTGATAAATACACGGGAGCCCGTGGAAAGTTGGCGGCGAAGAGGGCTTGTTATAGCACGGCGAGGAACGTCCGGCGTGACCAACAGCAACCCGGCCCCGGCGGCCCGCGGACGGTGGGAACTGAGCGCCACGGCGTCGCGCGGCGAGCGAGGCCTCTCCATCGCGCTCGCCGGCCGGCTGGCCGCCCGGGACGCGGAGCGGGTCCGCGGCATCCTGAACGACGCGGGCCGCGATCACACCCGCATCCTGCTGGATCTGCGGGATTTGGACTACATCAGCAGCGCCGGCGTCCTGGTGCTCCAACGCGCATCTGACCGGCTGGGCGCCGTTGGGGGAGCGCTCGTGCTCGAGCACGTCCAGCCGGCGGTCCGGGCCGTGCTGGACCTCGCCGGCGTCGATTTCCAGGCGGATTGAGCCGCCCGACTCCATCGTACGGGACCACCCCCTCGCCGCTCCGCATTCAATTCGTCCGTTCGACAGAGGCAATCTTCCCGGACACATCCCGGTAGAGCGTCACGTAGACGTCTTCCCCCTCCATGACGGTCCAGAGGGTTTCGTAGTCGACAAGCGCGTGGCGGTGCATCGTCAATCGCGGGCGGCGACGGAACCGCGGCCAGCGAACCCGAAGGGGCCGGCGTGCTTCAGGAAATCCTGGATCTCTGCGGTACCCGCCGGTTCGACGGCATCCGGGTACATGAGAGAGTCTTCGACCGTGCTCTTCGCGAGCGCCTGAAGCGCCGCGACCAGACGGCGCGTCATCAGGGGATCGCGATCGGACTTCGTCCGTTCGAGGCCAGGGTCCGGCACGTCCGCGAGATAGGTTCGCGCGATCAGGTTCACGTAGTTGCGGACGGGCGAAAAATCACAATTCGTCAGGGACCACGAGCGACAGGTCGTCATCCGGGTACCGGGCGATGAACGTGTGGAACCCGGTCCTCAACCCGCCAGAGTGATCCAACCGGCGCTTCCCCAGCCATGTCTCTTGCATCCAGCCATAGCCGTAGTCCAGCGGACGGCCTGAATCGGCGACCGTTGACTCCCACAACCGTTCAGGCTCTTTCACGATCTTGCGCTCCCGCAGCGCAATCACCTGGCCAGGTCGGGCGCCGTCGTCAGCACGCCGTCGTCAGGCCGCGAGTGGAGGTACTGGCCCAGATACCAGCCCCTTTTCAAGGTGCCGTCCGCGCTTCGCCGGTATCTCGATCTGACCGAGACCGCGTTGCGCGAGTGGGTCAAGCGCGCGCGGGCGGACCGCACCAAGGGCCGCACCGGCCTGACGGCCGCCGAGCGCGAGGAGCTGGTCCGCCTCCGCAAAGCGCTCCGCATCGCGGAAGAAGAGCGAGACATCTTAAAAAAGTGGTCATGCGCGCTGCCGCACCCGCGTCGCGATGAAAGTGGTAGCGTCGCGGGCGCGAGCGAGCCGGGCCAAGATCGACTCGTACTGGTGCCTCGAGCCCGGAAAAAAATGGACCCGAGTGCTGCGCCTCAGGCACCCGTACTGTTGCCCGCGTCCCGTCAGGGGCGGCGGAGCACGCCAGGTAAACTCTTACCCTGTGGCACTCCCCGGCGCGCATCGCTGCGGAGGTGCGCGATGGAAGTGCGCTATGGCCCGCTGTTGCGGGATCGACGTTCACAAGGAATCCCTGGTCGCCTGCCTGCGCGTGCAAGAGGGTCGGCGGAAACAGGCGGAGGTGCAGACGTTCGGCACGACGACTGCCGAGATCCTTCTGTTGCACGCTTGGTTGACGATCGCGCCCGTGATCGCGAGGCCTGCGCCTACGACATCGACCGTCGGCGGCCGCTGCCCTTCCACCAGCCAGAGCCAGGCGAGCGATGCAGCGATGTAGATGCCGCCGTAGGCCGGTAGGGCCCTTCCGCGAAGGGCGCATCGACGCGCGTCAACGTCACGGCGAACGCGATCAGACCGCCAAGGCCCAGCCGCGAGACCCACGGTGTCGCCCCGCGACGGAGTCACGCCCAGAAGGCGTAACATCCCGCGATCTCGAAGAACGCGGCGGTGACGAAGGCGAGAAGACTTCGACTCACGGCTCGAACAGGGCGGCGAGGAACTCCAGTCCTCGACGCGAAGCCCGGGGATGCGGATCATGTGATCGAGGTTGGCCGTGACCAGCGTCGCTTCGAGAGCTTTCCGGTTACGTGCGCGCTGGCGAGAAGGCGCATCGCTTCGCCGAAGGAGAGGCCTCCTTCGTAGCCGCCGTCTCCACGGCTCGGAACTCGTCGAGCATCCGACGGAGTCTTTCAGGATCGATCTCCACCCAGCGTCCGCGGACCAGGTGCAAGCCGTTCGCCGCAGCGAGCCGTTGCTCGATCTCGTGCTAGAGCCTAGCCCGACGGTGCGCATCCACACCACCGATCGCGCCGACGCGCACGCTCAGCCACGCGTTCAACGCCGAGCCGAGCGCGCCCATTAGAAACGTCGCGGCGAGCGCCGGTCCGATCGCCGCCGGCCCGCGCCCGAAGCGGCGGGCGAACCAATAGGCCATGAGCGGACCGATGATGCCGATCGTGACACCGTTCACGAGATTGGTGAACGCGAGCCGGCGGAGTGCCGGTTCTCGTGCCGGACGAGCGCGCGATGCCCGTCGATGTCGCTGCCTGCGGGTAGCGCGACGAGCGCCGCGCCGGCCGCCATGCCGACAAATCCGACGTCGCGTTCAGGGCGAACACGCGACGTCGCATCGCGCCGTGCACTTCGCGCGCGAGCCACGCCTGCTCGACGGGCGCAAACCGTCCGGCCGCGCCGTTGGCCCCGCGGCCGAGTCCCGCGATTGTCGCCGCGGCGATGAGCACAATCTCGTTTGGTCGACGCCGGCGGCCGCGGCGATCGCTCGGCGGTCCGACGATGGCCGTGAGGAGCGCGCCGAAGAGCAGGCCCGCCATCAAGACGGTCCCGATGGCGCTTCCGCTGTATCCGGGCGCGCGCAGGTAGAGCGCGAAGCTCACCACGGTAACGCGCTGCCCCAGGCTCCGCGCGGCTCTCGAGCCGAGGAGCAGGTGCACCGTCCGCGTCACCGCCCACATTGTACGTGCGGCTCGCCGCGCGGCGTCCACGAGCCGTGGAGCAGCGCCCGACGGCTATAATCGGGCTCGATCGATGAGCCTCGCCAGCGGCATGCGTATCGGTCCGTACGAAATCCTCGCGCCACTCGGCGCCGGCGGCATGGGCGAGGTCTACCGCGCGAAAGACACTCGGCTCGGCCGCGAAGTCGCCATCAAGATCCTGCCGCGTGAATTCGTCGACGATCCCGACCGCCGGGCGCGGTTCGAGCGGGAGGCCCAGGCGATTTCGGTCCTCAATCACCCGCACATCGTCACGCTCTATGAGGTCGGATCGACCGACGCGGGCCCGTATCTCGTGCTCGAAAGGATCGAGGGGCAATCGCTGCGCGAGATTCTCCACGAGGGGCCGCTGCCGCTCCGCCGGCTCCTCGGCCTCGCCGCACAGATCGCCGACGGTCTGGCCAAGGCGCATGCCGCGGGAATCGTCCATCGCGACTTGAAGCCCGACAACGTGATGGTGACGGCCGACGGATTCGCGAAGATTCTGGATTTCGGCCTGGCGAGGTTCGCCTGGCCGGAGCTCGACTCCGGCGAGGCCGCTGACGCGACGACCTTTACCGCGGCCACCGCGTCGGGTGTCATTCTGGGGACGCCTGCGTACCTTTCGCCCGAGCAGGCGCTGGGCAAGCGTGTCGACTCCAGGTCCGATCAGTTCGCGCTCGGCGCGCTGCTGTACGAGATGGCCGCGCGCGAACGGCCGTTCCACGGGGCGACGATCGGCGAATCGCTCGCGGCCACCATTCGCGACGAGCCGGCACCGCTCCGATCGAAGCGCGGCGACCTGCCGGCGCAGTTCGCGTGGATTGTCGAGCGGTGCCTGTCGAAGAATCCGGACGATCGGTACGCCTCGACGAAAGATCTGGCTCGCGATCTCGCCGACCTCCGTGATCATCTGTCCGATCTCGTCAAATCGGAACCGGACCTGCGCGCGGCCTCCTCACCGCCGCGGCGGACGTGGATCGCATGGACACTCGGCCTGGTGGGCGTCGCGGCGATCGCGATCGCAGGCGCGCTCGTTGGCGCGCGCATGACGACCAGCCCGGCGCCGCCGAGTTACAGACCGTTGATGTTCCAACACGGGTTGATCACGGGTGCGAAGTTCTCGCCGGACGGAAAGACCATCTATTACAGCGCGGCACTCGGCGGCGGCCCATCGCGAATTTATGCGACGCGCCTCGATGGAGCAGCTTCTGAACTTCTGAAGCTGCCCCCGGCGATGCTGCTTTCGGTCTCGCGAAACGGCGATCTCGCCGTGCTGCTAACCAACGGCCGCGACATCTGGAACTCGCCGGGCACGCTGGCGACCGTTCCGCCGATTGGCGGCAACCCGCGGGCTCTGGTCGACAACGCCATCGATGCCGATTGGGCGCCCGACGGGAAGCACCTGGCGGTCGCTCGAGCAGGCGCATCCATCGAGTTTCCCCTCGGTCACGCCGTGGCGAGAGGAATCATGCCGCGCGTCTCGCCGCGCGGCGATCGACTCGCGTGGCTCGGAGACGACGAGGCCGTGACGATTGCCGACACGAACGGCCGACCGCTGGTCAGGGACAAGATCTGGGCATACGGCCTGGCGTGGAAGCCTGACGGACGCGAACTGTGGTTCACCGGCTCGGAATCCGGCAGTGGATACGATCGGGCACTGTACGCCCTCTCTCTCGACGGCCACCCGCCGCCTGATCGCGCGAGTGCCGGGCGCGCTGACCATCCTCGATGTTGCGCCGGACGGCAAGAGTGCGCTCGTCTCGACCGGCGCCGGATGGTACGGCATCGTGGCCGCCAACCGCGGCGAGACGCACGAACAGAACCTGGATCTGTACGGACGGACGCGCGTCATGGGACTGTCCGCCGATGGCAAGTGGCTGCTGGCGCTCGAGGATCGAGAGGTCGGCCAAGGTACGTACCTGCTGTCCACCGACGGCCAGCAGACGATTCGCCTCGGCGACGACCCCGGCATTGGCCTCTCGCCGGATGGCCAATGGGTGCTGACGATTCCCAAATCGAGTCCGTCACGCCTCGTGCTCATGCCCACCTCGGCGGGTACCGCGCGCGACGTACCGATACCTCCTCAGCTCGAGCCCGGCGATGCGCCGCCGGCTCGATGGTCCGCCGACGGGCGGCGGCTCTTCGCCGTGTTCACGGAGCGCGGACGCGGCGCCCGGTCCGCCCGCTTCTACATGCGGGAAGAGGATCAGCCGTGGCAACCGGTGACGCCGGAGGGCATCGCCGGACCGTACGCTGTCTCGCCAGATGGCCTGTTCATCGCGGCCGGCGACGGCACAGGTACGGTCACGCTGTATCCGACAGGGGGCGGCGCACCCCGGCAACTGGCTGGCGAACGCGGCCTACCCTTCTCCTGGAGCGCGGATGGACGCTGGCTGTTCCTTCGTTCCAGTCTGCACGACATGCCCCTCATCCTGTACCGCCGTGAGCTGGTTTCGGGCCGCGTCGAACGGTGGTGGAATGTCGCTCCGGCCGACCTCTCAGGCATCGTCGGGCCGGTCGGTATGCCATGGATCTCCAACGACGGCAACTTCATCGTGTATGGCTATGCGCGAGCGTTGAACGACCTCTATCTCGCGCAGGGCCTGCGCTGATTCTTTCTTCTCATCGCTCACGACGATCGCGCGCGCGACTGGGGCCGACATTCTGAGATGGCTTCAGACTAGTCGACGGGCGGCAGGGGCGACGGGCTGCGGTAGACGCGCAGATCGGCGGCGGACGATGTCCCCGCCAGGCGGTCGGCGCGACATGTTGGCGGCGCCGGCGTATTCGCTGAGCGCGCGGCCGAGCGGCAGATGCTGCGCCCTGGTCGCTGTCGACAGTGGGGCGTGTACGTCGCCCAGAAACGCAAACGGCGCCTCGTCATCACGGCGATTCTCGGCAAGGTTGAAATGGACGCGGCCGACCTGCCGAGGTCGCGACTTGACTCTGGACAGCACTTCAAGGATGACACTATAGGGATGAGCACGAGTCGCTCCGGCCTGGGCGTCTGTTGCGCGACGACCCCATCCGCGATGTGCTTCTGGACGGCGGTGTTTCTGCTGGCCTACGGCGCGACG
>JBOGIZ010000648.1:0-1853 GCA_050747805.1 Vicinamibacterales bacterium
GATCTGAGGTCAGGCCCCTGACCAGCGACTGCCAATTCGCGTCCGGGCGGGAGGCCATTTCCTGGGCGGCCGCCACGCGGATAGCGGCATGTTCGTTCTGGGCGATCTCCGTGAGCAGCGCGGCGCCGCTCGAGTCGTTGAGGCGGAATAAGGCCCCGGCGGCTTTGAGCTTGACCGGGAAAAACGGATCGTTCAGCAAGGTGCGGAGCTGGGGGATCGCTTCGGTCGCGCCGAGCCGCCCGAGCGCGTCGGCCGCCGCGGCGCGGTTGATGTCCTTTGGGTCCGACAGCTCGCCGATCAGCGGTTCTACGGCCAGCTTGTTCCCGCTGTTGCCGAGGGCATCGATAATCGGCGTCTTGTCGATCGCCGGACCGAGCTCGGCGATCAGCTTTTTTACGGCGCCTTCGTCCCCGATGATCGCGAGGGCGCGCGTCTCGCCGAACGCTCCGGCCGCCGCGGCGTCCTCGAGTGTGGCTTCCGCCGCGCTGTCGCCGTCCGCCGCGAGCGCCCGGAGCGCCTCGACGCGTGCGGTGACGTTCGACTGCTTCGGTCCGCTCGATTCCTGCAGCAGCGCACGCGCCACCCGCCGGAGCGAATACGCATCGTCGAGGCGTCTCCCGCCGAGCCATCGTTCATAAGTGTCGAGCGCCATCGAGGCGCCGCCGCGCGCGAGGTCGGCGTCGATCGCGAGCGCGAGGGCAGCGCTGCTGTTCGGATTTCGGCCGATCGCGGCTTGCGCGATTTGGGCGGCGCCGGGTGCATCCCCTTTGGCGAGACGCGACCAGCCGTCCGCGAGAACCGCGGCCTCCGACGCCGACGTCTGTTGCGCGTCGCTGATCGCCGGCGCGGCAGTCGCGAAGATGCAGACGAACAGGATGGAGATTCTGCGAACCATGAGCCTTCTTTGCCCGCAGGGCGCAATCGATTATCGCATGTGCGAGTCGGCTACACTCTCCGAACGATGAGCCGCGAAACCAGCCATCCGCTCGCACCTCGCGCGACATGGATGTGCTTCGCGGTGGTCCTTGCGCTGCTCGCGCTTCGCCTGCCCTCACTCGTGCAGCCGGCCGGCGGCGATCAAGGCCTGTATGCGTATGCCGGTCAGCGAATCCTGGCCGGCGACGTCATGTATCGCGATATGTGGGACCAGAAGCCGCCGGGGATCGCTGCGCTCTACGCGATCCTGCTGCGCGCGTGGCCGCACGAATCGGTCGTTCCCGGTGCCGATCTCGTCGCGGCCGCCCTGGTCGCGTGGCTGCTGGTCGTTCTCGGGCGCCGGCGATTTTCGCCGGCGATCGGCTGGGGCGCCGCCATCATCTTTCTGTTTCTGGGCGATCCGTATCTGCAGCGGATGAGCGGCGTCTACGTGCGAGGGCAGTGCGAACCCTTCGTCTCGCTCGCTGTCGCGTCGAGTCTGGTGCTGCTTGCCGCGCCGAATCGCGGCCGCCGGCATCTGATCGGCGCCGGCCTGGCATTCGCGGCCGCATTCTGGATCAAGTACTCGGGCGCGTACGGACTCGTCGTGCTCGCGGCGATCTGGGCGTGGCGTCCGGAGCGTGCGCGCGGCTGGATCGATGTCGTTCGCGATCTGCTCTGGATCGCTGGGGCGTTTGCGATCGTTGCCGTCGCCGTGCTCGCGTATTTCGCGTTCCATCACGCGCTTCTGGACCTGCGGCTCGCCACGATCGATTACAACCTTCTGTACTCGAATGAAACGTACGTGAGCCGCGCGAGCGCGCTTCTCTATATCCTTGCGTTTCCGGTCGAGCGCGCGCGCGTCGATATGCTCTGGTTCGTCGGCGGCGTGGGCGCCGCGCTCCTGATCCTCGCGCGTCCACCGTCCTGGCGGTCCC
>JBOGIZ010000649.1:0-6589 GCA_050747805.1 Vicinamibacterales bacterium
CTGGAAACCGGAGACCGGAAACCGGCAACTGGTCTCTGGCTTCCCGTCGATCCCACGTTCAATCAATTCCCGGCCGACGCCACCCACGTGCGGCTCGCGCGCGGCGGCCTCGACAAGCAGGCCGCAATCCTGCCGCTTATCGGACACGTGAAGATGAACATCCTCGATCTCGATCTGGCCCCCGGTGCGAATCCCGTGCTCGTCGGCCGGCGGCCACTTCGCATGGGAGAGCTGCCGACGCCTTTTCCGACGCGCGTCGGCCTCACCTGTTGGGCGAGTCCAGGCTCCCGATGATCGCGATCGAGCATCTGGTCTTTTTTTCCTGGGGGGCTTCGCCCCGCCAGACCCCCCCTACACGCGCCCTCGCTCGCCGCTTCGCCGGCTCGCTCCGTGCGCGTGGCTCGTTCGCTGTCGCACGCTCGCCCTTGTGTAAGGTGAGGACCTGGCCCTATTGGATGGGGGGCGTCGCCCCGCCAGACCGATGATCGCGATCGAGCATCTGGTCAAGCGCTACGGACGCTTTACGGCAGTCGACGATCTCAGTCTCGACGTCGCGCCGGGAGAGATCCACGGGTTTCTCGGCCCGAACGGCGCGGGCAAGACGACGACGATCCGAATCATTGCCGGACTGCTGAAGCCGACGTCCGGCCGCGTGCTCGTCAACGGACACGATCTCGCGATCGAGCCGGAGCAGGCGAAGGCGACGCTCGGCTTCATCCCGGATCGGCCGTTCATCTACGAGAAGCTGACGGCGGGCGAGTTCCTGCGCTTTCACGCCGGACTGTACGGCATGGACGACCGCGCCGTGGACGGCCGTGTGCGCGAGATGCTCGAGCTGTTCGAGCTGCTGCTGTGGGAACACGAACTGGTCGAGAGCTTTTCGCACGGCATGAAGCAGCGCCTGGTCATGACCGCGGCCTTCCTGCACCGTCCACGCGCGGTCGTCGTCGACGAGCCGATGGTCGGCCTCGATCCGCGCGGCGCGCGGCTGATCAAGCAGGTCTTCCGCGCGATGAGCGAGCGCGGCGTCGCGATCCTGATGAGCACCCACACGCTCGAAGTCGCCGAGGAGATGTGCGACCGCATCAGCATCATCCTGAAAGGCAAGATCATCGCGCGGGGAACGGTCGACGATCTGCGCGCGCTGGCCGCCGCCCAGGGGGGAGCAGCGTCGCCCGACGATGGCGAGCTGACGTCGGTGTTCCTGAAGCTGACCGGTGGCAGCGGATTACAGGAGATTGATGAAGCGCTGTGACGCGGGACGCGGGGTGCGGGGCGCGGAGTGCGGGGCGCGGGGTGCGGGGCGCGGAGTGCGGGGTGCGGGATCTCATACGGATGCCTTTGCGATCGTTGCGCGCTTTGCGTGATCCGTACGTGACGGGTGTCAATCGATGACCCGGCCCTTTACCTTCCTGCTGCTCCCGTCGCTCTGGGCGTCGCGCAATCGCGCGCGGCGGCGCGAGAAGGGCGACGGCTTGCGCGCGGCGATGTTCGGTGCGATTGCGCTCGCGGTCGCCGGCACGATCTTCTTCGCGGCGTTCTGGCTGACGAGCCAGCTCGCCGACTATGCGGAATTTGGCGATTACCTGCTGCGCCTCGGACTGTCGTGGCTGTTTCTCACGTTCCTGTCGTTCCTGGCGTTCAGCAGCCTCGTCACGTCGCTCTCGACCTTCTTTCTGTCCGACGATCTGCGGCTGCTGGTCGCCGCGCCGATCGCGTCGAGGCGCCTCTTCCACGCGCGCTTCGCGCGCACGGTTGCCCAGTCGTCGTGGATGGTCGTCGTCTTCATCATTCCGGTGCTCGCCGGCATCGGTGTCGCGCACTGCGCGCCGGCGGCGTACTACGCCGCATCCGTGCTGACGGTGGCGCCGTTCGTCGTCATTCCGGCCGCGATCGGCACGGCGGTGACGCTGCTGCTCGTCAACGTCTTCCCGGCGCGCCGGGCGCGCGACATCCTGATGTTGATGGGGCTGCTCTTCGCGGGGATGGTGGTCGTGCTGCTTCGCATGATTCAGCCCGAGCAGCTGCTGCGCGTTGAATCGCTGCCGGACATCACCGATTTCTTCGCGAGTCTTCAGTCGCCGATCACGCCGCTGCTGCCGTCGTTCTGGGCCGCCGAAACCGTGTTCGCGTCGCTCCAGGGCCGCATCGACTGGCTCCATGGCGCGGCGCTCTGGACCTCCGCGCTCGGGTTGACCGTGCTCGTCGCCGCCGCGAACGAGCGCTGGCATTTCGTCGGCTTCAGCAAGGCGCAGGAAGCGCGCAAGGCTCGATTCACGCGGCTGCGCGTCCTCGATCGTTCCGCGCGGGCACTGCCGATTTCTCCCGTCGGTCGCCATCTGCTCGTGAAAGACGTGAAGATTTTTCTGCGCGATGTGAGCCAGTGGTCGCAGCTGCTCCTCCTGCTCGCGCTGGTGCTCGTCTATCTCTACAACTTCCGCGTGCTCGATCTCGATCGCATCCCGTACATGAGCGACTATCTCAAGAACGTCTATGCCCTGGTGAATCTTGCGATGGCCGGGCTCGTCATGGCGACGGTGTGCGTGAGATTCGTGTTTCCGGCGGTCTCGGCCGAGGGCGCCGCGTTCTGGATCGTGCGCACATCGCCGGTATCGCTTCGCGCGTTTCTGTGGTCGAAGTTCTGGATCGGCTTCATCCCCGTCGCGGGCCTCACAGAGGGCCTCACGATTGCGGCGAATCACTTGCTCGGCGTCGATCCTTTTCTGAAACTCGTCACTCCCGTCTGCGTACTGTTCATGACGCTGGGGCTGGTGGGACTTGCCATCGGTCTGGGCGCGCGCTATCCACGCTTCAATGCGGACAATCCGAGCCAGGTCGCCGGTTCGTACGGCGGCGTGGCGTTCATGATCGTCGCCGTGCTGCTCGTCATCGTCGAAATCGTACTGTTCGGCTGGCCCTCGTCGCTCTACCTATGGTTCCAGTCGAACCATCGGCCGATGCCGGCCGCCGCGAAGGCGATCGCCGCGATCTGCGTCCCTGGGGCGGTTGCCGTGAGCCTCGCCGCCTGGTGGTACGGCGTCGAGTCCGGCGTCGCGGCGCTCGAATCGATGCGCGACTGAGCTATACTTTTGGGGCCAATCGTCCCCAGGGGGTCCCGGCCATGACGCTGTTCCAGGTAGACGACGCGGGGAAGCTCTTCATTTCACCGGCGATCGAGGATTGGCGCGCGATCGCCGAACACGACATCGACGTCGTCATCGATCTCGAAGGCGGCCTCGACGATTGCGTGCCGACGATGCCTGGTTCCGGGCTTTACGTCTATTTTCCAATCTATGACGAGGAGCTCCCTGACTCGGTACGCCTCGATGCGGTGGCGCTCATGGGCGCGGAGCTGGTGCGAAACGGGCATCGCGTGCTCGCGCATTGCGGAATGGGTTTCAACCGATCGGCGCTCGTCGCAGGGCGGATTCTGCACCACCTCGGCATGAACGGATGCGACGTCGTCGACCGGCTGCGCGAGCGGCGCCCAGGTGCCCTCTTCAACGAAGTGTTCGCCGACTACCTGCGCACGCTGCCGTCGACGAACGTGCAGACGACCTGATCCGGCCGCCTTGAAGGCCGTTCCACGGCCGCGGCTATGCGCTCGCGTGGCTGGCCACACGCGCCGCGCGCGCCTTGCATCCTGGAGCGGGGTCGCGGATGATGCGACCCATATGTCCAGTGCCACGCTCACGTTTCTTGTCATCCGCGTCCTTCACGTCCTTCTCGCAGCCGTCTGGGTCGGCTGCACGGCGTTTGCGGCGCTGTTTCTCGATCGCCTTCTCGCCGACACCAACCGCGCCGCGTCCGCATCGATTTTGATCGTGCTCGCGCGGCGGCGATTTCACGTTTTCATGGCCAGCATCGGCGGCTTCGCCGTCGTCACAGGGCTGTGGCTGTACTGGCGATTCACGGGCCACTTCGATCCGGCGCTCAGCGCCACCATGGGCGCGCGCGTCTTCGGAACCGGCGGCGCCGCGGCCATCATCGCGCTGATCATCGGGGGTGCCGTCATCGGGCGCGCCCTGAGGCAGATGACCGCGCTCGCGGAGCGCGGGACGACGCTGGCCGAGGGGCCGGAACGTACGGCGCTGCTGGTGCAGGTCGACGCTGCGAGGGTCCGCATCCACTCCGCCGCCTGGATCGCGCTCGTGCTGCAGGTCGTGGCCCTGTCGCTGATGGCGATCGGACACTACGTCTGAGACGCGGGGCGCGGAGTGCGGGGTGCGGGGCGCGGGGTGCGGGGTGCGGGGTGCGGGGCTCGCGAACTGGAGTAGCATGGCGCCCGGAGGATTTCCCATGCGCCGCCTCGCCGCCATTGCCGCCGTGCTGTTCGCCGGAGTGTTCATCACACACGCGCAGCAGTCCGCATCCATCGCTGACCTGAAGACCACGCCGGAAGCGACCGACTACAAATCCACCTCGACATACGACGACGTCGTCAAATTCATGAAAGCGACGGCCGCCGCCTCGCCCGACATTCACTACGGCGAATACGGAACGACGAGCGAAGGGCGGCAGATGCCGATCGCGATCGTCGGAACGGGCCTGAAAGACGTCACGCCCGCGGCGGTGAAGGCGACAGGGAAGCTGCGCGTGCACATTCAAGCGAACGTCCACGCCTGCGAAGTGGAAGGCAAGGAAGCGTGTCTGGTGCTGCTGCGCGAATTCGCGCTCGGCCGGCACGCCGACTGGCTCAAGTCGATGGTGTTTCTCATCACGCCCGATTTCAACGCCGACGGCAACGAGAAATTCGGCAACAACCGCGGCCGCCAGAACGGTCCGATCAACGGGGAGGGCACGCGCGCCAACGCGCAGGGGCTGAACATCAACCGCGACTACATGAAGCTGGATACGCCGGAGGCGCAGGCGTTCGTGAAGCTCTGGAACGACTACGATCCGGACATCGGCTTCGACCTCCACACGTCGGACGGCTCGTACCACGGGTACTACCTCACGTATTCGCCGCCGCTCAATCCCGACACGAGCCCGACGATCATGAAGATCATGACGGACGAGTGGTTCCCGTTTGTGACGAAGCAGATCAAGGCGAAGCATGGGTGGGATACGTACTACTACGGCAACGTCGCGACGCCGGGCGGGCGTGGCGGGCGTGGCGGGCGGGGACGAGGTGCGGCGGAAGCCGCAGCAGGACGCGGAGCAGGCGGCTCGGGCGCGGCAACGGGCGCAGTGGGTGCGTCGCAGCCAGGCAGCTTCCGGCCCGTACAAGGCGGCTCACAAGGGCAAGCCTCTCCCGGCCGGGAAGGCGGCGCAGCGCGCGGAGGCGGCCGCGCCGGGGGCCGCGGATTCGGCGGCGGTCCAGCGTGCGTGAATACGACGCCGGATCCGGCGGCCGGTCCGCGCGAGTGGCGCACGTTCGAGCACGTGCCGCGCTTTCACAACAATTACGTCGGACTGCGCAACCGGTTCGCGCTGCTGAGCGAGGCCTATTCATACGCGACGTTCGAAGACCGCATCAAGGTGACGAACTACTTCGTGGAGGAGGCGCTCAACTTCGCGAACGCGCACGTCGCGGAATTGAAGAAGGCGATCGCGACCGCCGACCGCGAGCGGCTGACGGGCGCGGTCGAGGCGACGAGCGCGCAAATGAAGCTCGGCGGGTTGATCGACGTCCTCATGGGAGAGGTCGAGCCCATCACGAACCCCGTGACCAACACCGTCATGTGCAACCGCAAGGACGTCGTCCATCCCGAGCAGATGGTCGACATGCGGTGGTTCGAGCCCGAGACGACCGAGACCGTGCCGAGCGCGTACTACATTCCGGCGAACGCGACAAAGGCGATTCAGCTGCTGAAGGAGCACGGCATCCAGATGCGGGAGGCCGGCGCGATTCGGCCCGGCGGTCTCGAGACCTTCACGATCGAACACAACGAACCCGCACAGCAGTTCGAGGGGCACGCGATGCGGAAGGTGACCGGCGCGTGGGCTGCCGATGCCACGGCGTCCGTACCTGCGGGCTCCTGGGAGGTTTCGATGAGCCAGCCGCTGGCGCGTCTCGCTTTTTATCTGATCGAGCCGGCGTCAGACGATGGGCTCGTCGCGTGGAATGCGCTGGACGATCAGCTGAAGGACGCGAAAACGTATCCGATCGTGCGCCGGCGATGAGGTCGGCGGCTGGGGGCCAGGTCGGGTTTTCCCTCTGAAAACGCGCGCAATTGTGCTACCCTTCGTGCATTCACGCGCATCCCTGATCGGTGGCGTAAAGGAGTTGAGATGGCGAAGAAGACCGCGAAGAAGTCCGCCCGCAAGCCCAACGCGGCGTTCATGAAACCCATGACGCCGAGCCCCGCGTTGTCGGAAGTGATCGGCAGCAAGCCGATGCCGCGGACCGAAGTGACCAAGAAGCTCTGGGCGTACATCAAGAAGAACAAGCTGCAGGATCAGAAGAACAGGCGGATGATTAAGGCCGACGACAATCTGAAGACCGTCTTCGGCGGCAAGGCCACGGTCAACATGTTCGAGATGACCAAACTGGTCAACAAGCACCTGAGAGCGTAACGGATCCGAAGCGTCCGCTTCGGAGTTTTCCCGCCATTTCAGCTCCGGCCGACGCGCGGCGCGCCCTTCG
>JBOGIZ010000650.1:0-5772 GCA_050747805.1 Vicinamibacterales bacterium
GCCGGACGCGCGTCAGACGGCAGAACGCTCCAGAGGCGCCAGAGATCCGCGCGGGGTGTACCACGCGCCAAGTTCCGGGGCCCCGCGCTTCCGCCGACAAGCCGCCGGCGGAGCGTTCTGCCGGCGCGCGAAGCGGGATTTCGGAGCGAAACGCTCCGCCCCCGACGCGCCAACCGCAACACGCCCAGCTCCTGGTCGCGTCACTTGGATCGCTTCAGCAGCTGTTCGAGTGCGTCTTGGTGTGTAGCAAGGAACAGCCGATCCTTTGGACGATCGGCTTGATACTTCGATGCGACGATGTGCTGCAGGCTCGCGACTTGAATTTCGACGCCATCGATCAGGAAGGGACGGCGTTCGGCCCACACGCGCTCGAAATCGAACCCTGCCATCACCAGCGTGAGATCGACGTCCTGATCCGGAATGCCGCGGGCGCGCGTGAGCGACCGCGTCTGCACCATGCGCTCGGCGAGCCAGCGGTCGTGGGGGGAATCGAGCGGCTCACGGCCGAGCCAGAGTTCGAGCCCGCAATCACCGCACGCTTCCCACGCATGAAGAAGATTGTCGGGATCGAGCGGAAGGAGAAAATCCGCGTCTGCCGTCGGGAACACGGCCTGCCCGCCCGGCGCAAACAGGTTGGCTCCGTACACGCCGATCAACACGGCGCGCACCGAGCGCCGGTGAAACGCCGCCGCCAGTTCAGCGATGGAAGCGCTCACTCGCGCCGTGGCAATGGACCGATCACGTTTCGCGGCCCGCGAGTGACAAGGCGTCCGAGATGCGCCGTCTTGTCGGATGCCGGCGCGTTCTCGGGCAGCGCCTCGACCTCGCGAATGAGCGCGAGATACTCCTCTGTCACTTCGGGCCGCGTGTTCTCGGCTGCGATGGAGGCGGCGCGCAGCGCCTCGAGGGCCCATTCGGTGTCGTCCATCAAATCAATTGTACGCCGCGCAGCGTAGCTTGGTCGCATCCTCGGCACGCACTATCCGGCGACCAGTAGCATCTGCGCGCCGCGCACTCCGCACTCCGCCCCCCGCACTCCGCGCCCCGCGCCCCGCACTCCGCACCCCACTCACCGCTTCTTCAGCGCCAGCCTCGTCACTTGCACGTGCAGATCCTGGCCGACGCGGATGCCGGCGATCCCATCGCCGCCCGCCTCGGCACGCGTCAGGTGGTGCACCTCCGTGCCGTCGATGAGAAAGCTCACCTGGTTTCCGCGCGCGTGGATCGCGAGTGTGTTGCTCGTTTTCATCCCGCTCGGCTCGTGCATCTGGTGTGCGACGGTCCAGTCGACGATGGTCCGGGTCGTGCCGCCGGCTCGCGTGCTGATGCTGTACATGCCGTCCTGCCGAACGAGAAACAGCGTCGCGCCGCCTTCCGGTTTCGTCAGGTCGGCGCCCGCGATGAACAGGCCGTACCCTTCCGGGCGCTCGGTGGTCTTGATCTGCGAGACGGCGGCGCTCAGATCGTAGTCGCCCGACGCGCGCATCGAAGCTTCGTAGTAGATCGCGGCGGGCCCGCTCGTCACGACGAGCGCGTCCTTCTTCTGCTCGACGACCACCTGCGTCGGCTTCGCCGACGGATCGTCGAAGCGTAGTTTCCAGCCATCGGGCAGCGTGCCGGTACCTTTCACGCGCGGCTGCGCCGGCAGCGCAGCGGCCAGACCGCTCAGCAGGATCGCGATCGCCAGCGTGGTTCGCATACTGACGCCTCCGCGTCCAGTATGACCGAGGCGCGCGACCGATCCGGCTGAGGTGGATGTCCGATGGGCGATGGGCGATGGGCGATGGCCGATGGCCGATGGCCGATAGGCGATGACGGATGCCCGATGGGCGAGCGTCAAGCGATCGACAGGGGGCTCTGCCCATTGGCCCTCGCCTATCGATCATCAGCCATCGATCATCAGCCATCGGCCATCGGCCATCGGGCATCGGGCATCGGGCATCGGGCATCGGGCATCGATCATCGCCCGCGCGACGTCAGTCGGGAGTTCGCGACTCTTACTCCGCCTTCAGCGCGACCATCGGATCGACGCGCGTCGCGCGGCGCCCGGCTGGAAGACATGCCGCCATCGAGGCGAGCATGAGGACGCCGGCAACGAGCGCGTACACCCAGGGATCGGTCGGCTGAACGTCGTACAATAAAGCTTGAATCAAGCGGCTCGCCCAATACGCGGCCGCCAATCCCGCTGCGATACCGGTCAGCGAGGCCGCCAGCGGCAGCGCGATCGCCGTCCGGATGACGTCGTGTCCGGGCGCGCCCAGGGCGCGGCGGATGCTCATCTCGCGCATGCGCCCCGCGGTGGCGTAGGACGCGATGCCGTACGCGCCGATGGCCGCGAGCAGGAGGCCCGCTCCCGCGAACGCCGAAAACAGCATCGTGTTGAAGCGCCGCTCCGCGATCGACCGATCCGCACGCTCTTCGAGGCTCGCAACATCAGACACGAGCAACCCCGGATCCGCCGTGCGCAATTCGCGCTTCACCGCCTCGACTGCGAACGCCTGCGGAAGGGGCGTCCGAACGATGAACGTCGCGCGCAACGTCGAAGCCGATTCATCGAACGGCAGATAGAACGTTCCGATCGCTGCCTCGTCGAGTGCCCTGTCGCGCGTATCCCCGACGACGCCGACGACCTCGAACTCACCATCGAGTTCAGCGCTGCGCAAGCGCTTGCCCAGCGGATTCTCGCCGGGCCAGTACGCGCGCTGCACGGAACGATTCACCACGATTTCTGTCACCGGCCCGGTCGCCGGCCGAAAAATCCTGCCGGCGAGCAGCGGAATGCCCAGGGCCTGAAAATATCCCGGAGTCACGTTCAGCATCGTCGTCCACACACGACTGCTCGCCGGCGGCAGAGCGAAGGGGGATCCGATCATCGCCCGATCGAGCAGTGGTCCGTCGGTCAGCGCCGCCGATTCCACGCCGGGGGTCGATTGAATGCCGCTCAGCGCCCGCGTGAAGGCACTCGGGCGCGCCGGCGATTCGCCGGACGTGCGCGCCGCGGTCAGCGTGAGCACGCCGTGCCCCGCGAAACCCGCTGGGGCGGCGTAAATGTCGATCAGACTCGCCAGCATCAACGCGCCGCCGATGACGAGCACGGAGGCGAGCGCCATCTGGGCGGCCAGCAGGCCGAATTGTGCCTTGGCCGATCTGGCGGTGGACGTCAATGCTGCGGCGAACGCCGCCGTCAGGTGCTCGCCGCGTGAAAGGCGCAGCGCCGGCCAGAGTCCTGCGACGAGCGTCGAGCCTGCGACGCTCAGCCCGACGAACGCCAGCAGCCGCGCGTCCACCTGCGGCGGTTTCAGCAGCAGCGTGCTGGCAGGAACCGATGCAGCGAGAATTCGCGTGCCCCACTCCGCGATGACAATGCCGACGAGCGCGGCGGAGCCGCACAGCACCATTGTCTCCACCAGGAGCTGACGAACCAGACGTCGGCGACGTGCGCCGAGCGCATAGCGGAGCGACAGTTCGCGCGTGCGATCGGCGCCGCGTGCCAGGAGCAGCGCGCAGGCATTCAGACAGGTCAACAGCAGAAGCCCGAGAACGGAACCGAACACCGTCGCGAACGTCGCATGCGTTCGCGCCGCCAGATACGTGCTCGCCGGAATGACGAGCGCACTGTCGAACGCGCCGGCATGCATGTTCGGACGTCCGCGATACAACGGCTTCAGCGACGCAGCAATAGCGCTCAACTCGTCGCGCGCCTGGGAAACACTGACACCGTCGCGAAGTCGACCGAAAAGGGTCAGCGATCGATCGGCGCGAGTCGGATCCGGACGAAGCCTCGCCGATCGCAACAAATCGGGCGACAGGCGCGCGGCCGCTTCGGGAAACACGAACCCCCGGGGCATAACGCCCACAATCGATGCCGAGGCCGAACCACTTCCGATCGTCGTCCCGAGAACGCCGGCATCGCCGCCGAACACGCGCTGCCACGCCTCGTACGTGAGGAGCGCCGGCACGGGACCGATGGTCGATGCGTCGGCGTCCACCAAGTCCCGGCCAAGGATCGGTCGCACGCCAAGCATCCGCATGAACCCGGGCGTTACGTCCGCGGGCCGGAGCGACACGAGATCGCCGCGGCGGTCCAGCCGAATCGGGGCATCCCTCTGATACCCTTCGAGCGCGATCCACGAGCGGCTGCGCGCTCTCCAGTCCGTCAGGTCCGCGGGCGACACGGACAGGCGGGATCCGGGATTGTCCCCCCGGACAGCGCCAAACACAGCGCAGACGCGATCCGGACGTTCGTACGGAAGCGGTTTGAACAGGACGCCGTCGACGAAGGCGAACACCGTCGACGTGAAGCCCATCCCGGCCCCCAGCGCCAGCACGACCACCGCGGCGAATCCGCGCTGTCTCCGAAACGTCCGAAGAGCGAATCGCAGATCCTGCAGCATGTGGACTCCTCCTCGTCAGACGCACACCCTATCGGCGGCCGGCAGCTTCAGAATCGCTCGCCCGGCGCCGGACCCGAGAGGTCCGACCTACTCCATCGCCCATCGCCCATCGCCCACCGCCCATCGGCCATCGGTCATAGCCCATCGCCCATCGCCCACCGCCCAGCGGCCATCGCCCATCGGCCATCGGTCATCGCCCATCGCCCATCGGCCATCGGCCATCGCGCGCGCGGCGTCAGTCCGGAAAAATCTTGCCCGGATTGAGCATACCGTTCGGATCGAACGTCGCCTTCACGCGCCGCATCAAGTCGATCGTCGGCGGCGACAGCTCGATCGGCAGATACTTCGCTTTCGCGAAGCCGATCCCGTGCTCGCCGCTGATCGAGCCTTCGAGCGCGACGACCCCTTCGAACAGCACGCGTTCGGCGTCGTGCGCGCGGCGCGTTTCGTCCTCGTCGCCGGGCGTCACCATGATGTTGACGTGGATGTTGCCGTCGCCCGCGTGCCCGAAACACGGAATGCGCAGCCTGTAATCGCGCTTCAGGCGTTCGACCAGCTCGAACAGCTGCGGGATCCGCCCCTTCGGCACAACGACGTCGTGGTTGAACTTGAGCGGCGTGATGACCTTCAAGGACGTAGAAATCTCGCGGCGCACGCGCCACAGCTCCTGCCGCTCCGCCTCGTCTTTCGCGCGCAGGATCTCGGTGGCGCCGGCG
This sequence comes from Vicinamibacterales bacterium, assembly GCA_050747805.1. Lineage (GTDB taxonomy): Bacteria > Acidobacteriota > Vicinamibacteria > Vicinamibacterales > 2-12-FULL-66-21 > JAICSD01. Next base: position 5,111 of record JBOGIZ010000650.1, read on the forward strand.
TCGCGGCACGCGCGTTCGCAGCGCGCCGCCTCCTCCGCGACCGCTTCCGCGAGTCCGTCGACTTCGAGCAGCAGCAGCGCGCCCGTGCCGGCCGGCGCCAGCGAACGGACGTTCAGGTACCGCGCCACCGCCTCGAGCGAGTCCTCGTCTATGAGCTCGAGCGCCGCCGGCACCACGCGCGCGCGGATGACGTTGCTCACCGCCTGCACGGCGTCCGGAACGGACCGAAACGTCGCGCGGATCGTGGACTGCACGGGAGGTTTCGGCACCAGCCGGAGGATGATTCGCGTGATGACGGCGAGCGTCCCCTCCGATCCGACGAGCAGATGCGTCAGGTCGTAGCCGACGACGTTCTTGACCACCTTCCCGCCGACGTTCACGATCGCGCCGTCGGCCAAGACGGCCTGCAGTCCCAGCACATACTGCTTCGTCGTCCCGTACTTGAACGCGCGCGGACCGCCCGCGCATTCGGCGACGTTCCCGCCGATGACGGATTGCTTCAGCGACGCGGGATCCGGCGGATAAAACAGCCCGACCGCTTCGACCGCCGCCTGCAGATCGCCCGTGACGACGTTGGGTTCGACGACGGCGACGAGATTGTCCTCGTCGATCTCGAGGATGCGGTTCATGCGCTCGAGCGAGAGCACGACGCCGCCATGGCT
>JBOGIZ010000651.1:0-1519 GCA_050747805.1 Vicinamibacterales bacterium
GGCCGTCGGCAGCCGTAGGCCGGCCTCGCCTGACGACCTGACGGTGCACGCGTCAGTAGAACAGCGGCAGCGAGGGTGCATTTCTTTGCGCTCTCTGCGCTCTGCGCGCTCTGCGAGAGATCGTCCGTGACAGCTGCCGCGAACCTGTCACACCTCTGACTTCCGGAAGCTCACCTTGTGCGCCTCGGGGCCCAGGCCGATGACGATCAGCGCGCCGATGAAGACGAGGACCATCAGACCGCCCATCGACTGCTTGTAGCTGAACATCCCGCCGAGCCAGGCCTCGAGATACGGAATGCTCGACGCGCAAAGGACGCCGAGCTGATAGGCGAAGCCGGGGAAGAAGCCGCGCAGCGTGCCGGGCGACAGCTCGTTGATGTGCGCCGGAATCACGCCCCACGCGCCCTGCACGAAGAACTGCATCAGGAAGACGCCCACGATCGTCGTCCACGGACTGTAGCCCGCGATCCACATTGGCAGCATGACGAGGCCGCAGCCCGACGCGACGATCATCGCGCGGCGGCGGCCCGAGCGATCCGAGTACAGGCCGAAGACGAGCCCGCCGAGCACCGCGCCGATCATCGAGAGCATCGTGATGTCGGCGATGCGCGCCTTGCCGTACCCGAACGTCTTCAGCAGCGTCGGATACATGTCCTGCGTTCCGTGCGACATGAGATTCATCATCGCCATCAGCAGGACGAGGTAGAAGAAGATGCGCGCGTTCGACCAGATCGTCCGACGGTAGGTGGCCCAGTCCGTGCGGTGCTCCTGCCAGGCCTCGGGTTCTTTCACGCGCGCGCGGACGAAGAGCGACAGCAGGGCAGGCACGCCGCCCAGAAAAAACATCGCGCGCCAGGCGTTGCCCGGGTAATGGACGTTCGCCCACGGATAGACGAACCGGAAGGCGAGCGCCGCGAGCAGGTTGCCGATCGCGTAGCCTTCCTGCAGCAGCCCGGACAGCACGCCGCGCAGCCGCACGGGCGCCGACTCCATCGCGAGCGACGCGCCGATCCCCCACTCGCCGCCCATGCCGATCCCGAAGAGCGCGCGCAGCGTGAAGAACACCGCGTAGCTGTGCGCGAAGCCGCACGCGACCGAGATCGCCGCGTAGAAGATCACGTTGAGCATGAGCGGCACGCGGCGGCCGAAGCGGTCGGCCATCAGGCCGAAGATGAACGCGCCCACTGGCCGCATCGCGAGCGTGATCGTGATCGCGAGCGCGATCCGCGGACGCGCGCTGGCGAGCGGCAGGCCGGGAAAGAAGGCCTGCGCCAGGTCGTCGATGAGAAGCGTGATGATGAAGAAATCGAACGCGTCGAGCGTCCAGCCAAGGAAACCGGCGAGGACGGCGTTGCGCTGATTGGCGGCCTCGGTCCCGGCGCGTCGCGTACTCATGCGCCCGGCAGAATATCAGAGCGTGCAGAGAGCGCCGAGAAGATCTCTCGCAAAGAGCGCAGAGAGCAAAGGGCGCAGAGGACTGTCAGGCGAGCCGCGCGTTGCGCGGCGGACGATCGAGAGA
>JBOGIZ010000652.1:0-2078 GCA_050747805.1 Vicinamibacterales bacterium
GGGACCGCATCAGCGCCGGACCGGAGCTGCTCGACATGCTGGCGCCGGCGGTGGGCATCGTGCTGCGGGAGCAAGCCGCCTGATGCTGCGCACGAACCTCTCGACTCGTCCCTTCTACAACGAGCGCGGCATCCGCGTGACGGCGGCGATCGTCGCGCTGTTCATGGTGGCCCTTGCCGCCTGGCAGGGCGTGCGCATCGTCCAGCTCTCGCGCTACAAGACGGAACTGCAGCGATCGATCAGCCGCGATCAGCGTGAAGCCGATGTACGCCGTTCCGACGCGGCCGAGATCCGGCGCGGCGTGGACCAGAAGGCCCTGACCGAGGTCATGGCCGCCGCCAAGGAAGCCAACGGGCTCATCGAGCAGCGCACGTTTTCATGGACGGAGCTGTTCAATCAGCTCGAAGCCGCGCTGCCTGACGATGTGATGCTGATCGCGATCAGGCCCGACTTCAAGGACAACGTCACGGAAGTCAATCTCGACGTGCAGGGACGCAGCTACGACGACATCAATACGTTCTGGGATCGTCTCGAGAAGACCGGCGCGTTCCACAACGTCGACTGGTCGACCGAGTCGCAGACCGACGAGAACCTGCACAAGATGTCGATGAGGGCCCTCTACACGCCTGTGCAACCCGCCACCCGGCCCGTCGCCGCGACGCCGTCCGACATGCCCACATCAGCCCCGTCAGAGGCACCCATGACGCCGCCGACAACCGCGCCGGCGCCGCCTGCGGTTCCAACGAATCGGCCGAAAGGCTCCCGCGGAGGCCGAGGATGACGCTTACCCGCCGGGTGCTGCTCGAAAAGCGGCGGCTGCTCGTCCCGCTGGCCATCCTCGTGGTCCTCGACGTCGTGCTCTATGTGCTCGTCCTTTTTCCGCTCGGACGGCAGGTGAACAACGCCGAGGTGGAGGCACGGACGGCGCACGAGGCCCTCGGACAGGCGCGGCTCGACTACCTCTCGGCGAAGGCCACGGTTTCCGGAAAGACAGAGGCCGACGCCGCGCTCGTGAAGTTCTACAAGGAGATTCTGCCGATAGATGAAAGCGGGGCGCGTCGGCTCACATACACGCGGCTCAACGATCTGGCGCGGCAGGCCAACGTCAGGCTCGAGCACGGAACCAACGCCGTCAAGCCCCAGAAGGGCAGTTCGCTGTCGAAGCTCACGACGACCTATACGCTGACGGGCGACTACCGCGACATACGAACGTTTATTTACTCCCTGGAGACCGCGAAGGAGTTCGTCATTCTGGAGAATGTGGCGCTTGCCTCGGCGCCCGACCAGCAGAGTCGCGGATTGTCGATGACCCTCGAGATCTCGACGTATTTCCGGACGGGCAATGGCGCCGACTGACGGAGCGCCCGCCGCGGCGGCGAACCCGCAGGGGCCGTCGCGCGGACTGCTGATGCTGCTCGTCGTCGTGGTGGTTGGTGCGCTGGCGTTGTGGCTCTGGCCGGCGGCCGCGCCGACCGCTGAGCCGTCTAATCAAACGAGGACGGCGCGCGGGCCGCAGGGCAGCCGGGCCGCGGCGCCTCTCACTGTGCGGCTCGACGCGTTGAAGCAGCCCGAGCCGCAGCCGGCAGCCACGGAGCGGAACCCATTCCGGTTCCAGCCGAAACCGCCGCCTCCGGCCCCGGATCAGTTCGGCGCGCGAGGCGCCCACGGCGCGCCAGGGGCGCCAGGATCGATGGCGCCGGAGCGTTCGGGTCCGCCGCCTCTGCCGCCCGTACCGCCGATCCCGCTGAAATTCATCGGGATCGAGAACCCGACTCCGGTCGCGGGCCGGCCGGAGGGGCAGGACACAGGGAAGGTGGCGATCTTCGTGAACGCGGACGGCCGCGGCCAGCCGATGTACGGACGCGAAGGGCAGATGATCCTGGGGCAGTACCGAATCGTGAAGATCGGGATTGAATCGGTGGTGATGGAATACGCAGACGGGCGCGGACGGCAGACGATTCCGCTGCGCGGCCAGTGACGCGACTGGCGATTGGCGAGTGGCGAGTGGCGACTGCCGATCGAAGGAGTGGCGATTGCCGATTGCGGATCGACGGACTGATGATTGACGAGTGATTGTT
>JBOGIZ010000653.1:0-8869 GCA_050747805.1 Vicinamibacterales bacterium
GCGCGCTTCCTGGAGGCCAAGGCGTGAGCCGTGCTTGGCAGCGCCTGCGCGCGCTGCTCCATCGGGACCGACTCGATCGCGAGCTCGACGAAGACGTTCGGGCCCACCTCGAGCTCGCCGAGCGCGACGCCCGGGCCGCGGGCCTTTCCCCTGAGGACGCCCGCCGCGACGCGCTCCGGCGCTTCGGCGCCATCGAGGCCATGAAAGACGCGCACCGCGACGCGCGCGGCGTCCCCTGGCTCGAGAGTCTCGTCCGCGACGCCCGGTACGCGCTGCGCGCGATGCGCCGCAATCCCGGCTTCGCCGCGGCCGCGGTGTGCACGCTCGCGCTCGGCATCGGCGCCAACACCGCGATTTTCAGCGTCGTCAACGCCGTGCTCCTCCGCCCGCTGCCGTATCGCGACGCGAATCGGCTGGTGACGATCGCCTCCAGCGGGGTCGGTGTGCCCCAGGAGGCGTTCACGGCGCTCTCGTACCCGGACTATCAGGATGTCGGCAGGCTGACCGATGCCGTCGCGGATATCGCCGCGTATTCGGACGATCGCTACAACCTGACCAACATCGGCCAGCCGCGCGAGGTGCAGGTGACGCGGACCACCGCGGATGTGCTCGCGGTGCTCGGCGTGTCGCCCGTGATCGGACGGGATTTCGCCGCCAACGAAAGCCATGCTCCGGTCGCGCTCATCTCCCACGCGCTCTGGGTCTCCGACTTCGACGGCGACACGCGCGCGATCGGCCGGATGCTCACGCTCGACGACAAGCACTTCACGATCATTGGCGTGATGCCGGCGGACTTCGCGTTCCCCGACGCGAGTACCGACGTCTGGATCCCGATCTGGTGGGCGGTCGCCGATGCGCCGACGCTGACCGAGATGCGGATGTACCGCGCTTTCTCGACGGTGGTCCGCCTTTCCCCCGGAGCCTCGCTCGGGAAGCTCCAGTCGGATCTCGATGTCCTGGGCAAGCGCATCACGGCTTCGGGGGAGGCGACGTCGAAGTTAGGGAGCGGCGAGGGCTTCACCGCGACGCTGCTGCGCGATCAGATCGTGGGCGGCGCGCGGCAGCCGCTGCTGATTCTGTTGGGCGCGGTCGCGCTGGTGCTGCTCATCGCCTGCGTCAACGCGGCAAATCTACTCGTCGCGCGCGCGAACAGCCGCGAGAAAGAGTTCGCGGTTCGCCGCGCGATCGGCGCTGGGCGCTGGCCGATCGTGCGGCAGCTGCTCGTCGAGAGCGTGCTGCTCGCGCTCGGTGCCGCCCTCGTCGGCCTCGCGCTCGCCGCCATCGGGCTCGATGTCCTCGCCGCGCAGCTGCCGCACGGCTATGCCGCGGGCGTCGACAGGACCATGCTCGGGTTCACGCTGGTCCTCGCGGTGGCGACAGGACTCGGCTTCGGTCTCGTCCCGGCGCTCCGGGCGTCGGCGCCCGCGCTCGAGGAGTCGCTGCGCGACAGCGCGGGAGGGACTGCCGGGCGGTCGCACCGGCGGGTCCGCAGCGTGCTGATCGTCAGCGAGGTCGCACTGGCTCTCGTGCTGCTGGTGGGCTCGGCGCTCCTCGTCCGGAGCTTCATCAGCATCACCACGATCAACCCGGGATTCGACCCGCAAGACCTCCTCGCGGCGCGGATTCGTCTCACGCCGGAGCGCTACGCCACGCTGAACCAGAAGCGCGCCTTCTTCGAGGGCGTGCTTCAGCGCCTCCGAACGCTGCCGGGCGTGAGCTCGGTCACCTTCGCCGACTGGCTGCCGCTCTCCGGGAACGTCAGGATGGTGGGGATGAATCCGCAGCAGATCAGGGCCGACGATCCCGACCAGTTCCTCGCGCTCGCGGATATGGCGGTCGCGCCCGACTTCTTCTCCACCATGCGGATGCCGATCCTCATGGGCCGCGCATTCACGGCCGAGGACTATCGCGACGGCGCGAGGACCGTCTGCGTGGTCAACCAGGCGCTCGCGCGCGAGCTCTGGCCGGACAAGAACCCGATCGGTCAGAGTGGGATGGGGCGCACTGGCGACGCCGTCGTCGTGGGCCTCGTGGGCGACGTGCGCAGCGAGTCGCTCGAGCACGAAGGAGGGCCCGCCGGCTATTTCCCCATCACGCAGACGCGGGAGAGGAACTACGACCAGACCTGGATCGCGGTCCGCTCGGCGCATCCGCTGCGCGTCGCGCCCGAGCTGCAGGCGATCGTGCGCAGTGAAGACGCGACCCAACCCATCGCGGAGATTGCGGCCTACGACCAGATCATTCAACAGCGATACGCGAGCCTCAGGCTCATCACCGCGCTCATGACGCTCTTCGCGGGGCTCGCGCTCGTGCTCGCCGTGATCGGGATCGCCGGGGTCACCGCGTATTCGGTCTCGCAGCGCACGCGGGAGCTGGGCATCCGCATCGCGCTGGGCGCGCGCGCGATCGACGTCCTCGGACTCCTGCTGAGCGAAACGGCGGTCCTCGTCGCGATCGGGCTCGGGATCGGGCTGGCCGCCGCGTTCGGCGTGACGCGGACGTTGCGGTCGCTGCTCTACGGCGTGACGAGCACCGATCCCCTCACGTTCGTCGGCGCGGCCCTCGCGCTTGGATTCGTCGCGCTGGCCGCGACGTACGTGCCGGCGCGCCGGGCGGCGAAAGTGGATCCCGTGGAGGCGCTCCGAAACGAGTAACGGGACGCGGAACGGCTCGTTCTCTTCCTCTCGCGATCGACGTCGTCATATGCGCCACGCGCGCTCTGCAGGACGATCGAGGCGCAGCCGAAGGCCGCGGAGCCATCAAACGGCCGGGGCGCGGCTGCCAGCCTCACCGCGAGAACGTCACGCTCCGTCCGAGCACACCAACGAAGACCACTACGCCCGCGACGCCAGCCGTAAGCCACCCGACGCTGCGCTCGATCGGCCCGGCAGCAGGATCGGCCGGCGCGACACCGCGCATCATGCTGGGAAGACTGAGGAGGCCGGAATTGGCACCGAGTGTCGAGGGCAGTGCGGACGCGAAGACGTAGAACACGCCGAGCGGATTCAGCAGACCGGCGGCGGCCGCCAGCACGCCGTCCGCCGCGTACGGGATGAAGCACAAGCGGCGGAGGCGGCTCCGTTCCTGTCGCTTGAACGGACGGAGTTCCCTCGCAACGAGCCGCATCGACGCGAAGTACGTGATCGCGCCAACGACCACCAGCCCGATCCTCCAGGCGTCGCGCGGCGCCCATCCGTTGATGACGGCTGCCCAGTCTCCGAAATTCGCGACGCCCGAGAAAAGGAAGTAGCCGGTGCCCGTGAAGAGATTGCCGGCCATCGCGAGAATCAGGAAGTAGCGCGTGGCCGGACGGAACACTCGGCGCTGCAGGACGATCCACAGGAGCGCGCCGGCGGCGATGTTCACCAGCGTGCCGCTCGCCGAGATCCATCGCGTCGAGATGTCGGCCTGCATGGCGACCGTGCTGAGACTGACCGTGTGCGCGCCGCTCAGCCAGGCGGTGACCGCATGGCCCAATCCCTCGTGCAGGATGTCCTGGAGGATGCAGGCGAGCGCCGCGATCGCGAGGATGGTCGGCGTGTCGTCGTGATGATCGCGATCCAGTTGCACCAGTATGCCTCCAGCCCTGCATCAATGCCGAGCCGAATGGATCTCATGCGCGTCAGCGGCTCAGCTGGTTCTCGCAGGTGACGGTCGCGGCACGATCCGTGCGTCGCGATCGGAGCATCTGCCGTCAGCAGGCGGATGGGGCAAGCGCGGCCTTTAAGACAGAGTCAAGAGAAGAGTCAAGACAAGAAAGGACACGAGGATGAGTCATCTTCTTCGGGCGGCGGGCGTCGCGGCGGTCGGTCTTCTGTGGCTGTCGAGTCCGGGCGCGGCACAGCAGCGCGATCAGCCGCGGCAAACGGCGCATACCCAATTCAGTGACCACGATCGTCAAGTCACCAAGACATGGTACGACCAGCATAAGAGCCGACCGCCTGTCGGACTCCGGCCGCAGGATCGCCTGACGCCGGAGCAGGAATCGCACCTTCGGCCGGGCCAGCCGCTCGATCCGGCGCTCCGCAGCCGCACGCACCCGGTGCCGTCGACGCTCGCGCGGCAACTGCCGCATCCGCCGCCGCATCATCAATACGTCGCTGTGGGCGGCCACGTGGCGCTCGTGGATCAGACGTCCCACGTCGTCCGCGACGTGATCCACCTGGTCGATGACGTAGGGGGAGGCCGCTAGTAAACGCGCCGCCTGGCAGGGGCTCACACGAGTCGCCGATACGTCCGAGTCAGTGGTTCAATGTGAACCACTGACTCGCTGGGGGTGGCCATCGTCGCCGCGGCCTCGGCCTGGATGGCGGCCCGACTCGGTGCGCCGCTCCAAAGTTCCCTCAGATCGCAGGTCGCAACGCTAACGCCCGCCGGAGTTCTCCTCAACCTTCATCGTCCACGGCCGCGATGTCGTCACGTGCACGAAGTACGTGCCCGCGGCGACCTTCCCCGCATCCAGAATCTGCGGACCCTTGCAATCGATGCACTGCAGCCGGACGCGCTCGTGCGCATCGACGGGCGCGCCTTTCGGATACATCTTCAGGAGCAGCGGCACCGGGCCCGAGCTGTTTGGCTGCACGGTGACGTCGAAGCGCAGATTGCCGCCCGTCGCCGTGAACGCCGCCGTGTCTTGCGTGCCGCTGCCGCTGAATGTCGCGATCGTCGTCCAGGCGGCAGCCGACGCCGCGCTGACAGAGATGACCGCGAGCACCACCGCAGCGGCTGAGATTCGAGGACGGATCGTCATGGTCCAATACTCCACGCGGCTGTGGCGGCCGTCAACCGCGGCGCGGTGAGTCGCACCTCGGCTATCGGCCATCAGCTCGGACCGAGTTTGGGCACACCGGCGGGCACACTGGAGCAGATGCCACTGTATGCCTATCGAGCACACATTGCGCTACGCTAAACGACAGTGAAGTTCTTCGACTGGGATGACGCGAAGAACGCGAAGCTCAGGGCGGAGCGCGGCATCGGGTTCGAGGAGATCGTCTTCCACATCGAGCGCGGCGACCTGCTCGATGTCCTGGAACATCCCGTGTATCTGGTGCAGTTCGTCGAGGATGAGCACACGGTCTTCCTGAAAACGATCATCCCGAGTCGGAAAGCCACGAAGCAGTACCTCGGTGAGGAGTCAGACGATGAAACGTGATGCTGACGAGAAGGAGTTGCTGGACTCCGTCGAGCGCGGCGAATGGAAGTCCGCCAAAGGGGGCAAGCGCGAGCGAACGCGCTACGGCCGCTATGCGAAGGCCACGTTTCGCAAGGACCGCCGGCTGAATATTCGGCTGTCGGGCAAGGATCTGGAGGCGATTCAGAAGCGGGCGCTCGCGGAAGGCTTGCCGTACCAGACGTTGATCGCCAGCCTGCTGCACAAGTACGCCGCCGGCCGTCTCAAAGAGGTGTAGCTGAAGCGTCGCGTCTGAGCACAATCGAAACCCACGCGATCTTCCGCACCATGTACAAACGACGCACGCCTGGCGCAAAGCGCGACCCGATCAAGCGATGGGGCGCTTCCGGACCGAGTCGTCTTCGCGGCCGGCGCGTGTCACATGTCACTTCTTCCTCTTGACCGGCTAGATGAGATCGTGTACGTTCTCTAGTCGCGCTAGAGGAGAGTGCGTACGGACATGGCCGACGACAAGCCCAGCGCCCTGGTGCAGGGCACGCTCTACATGCTCGTTCTGAAGACGCTGGCTCTGGAACCGCTGCACGGGTACGGCATCGGTGTTCGTCTCGAGCAGATCAGCCAGGGTGTCTTCCAGGTGAATGCCGGCTCGCTGTTCCCAGCCCTGCGCCGGCTGGAGCGAGACGGGGTGATCCGCGGGGAATGGCGCGTCACGGAAAACAACCGGCGTGCGAAGTACTACGCGCTCACCACCTCGGGACGGGCCATGCTCAAGCGCGAGACGCGCGCCTGGGAGGTCCAGACCACCGCCATCGGACGAATCCTGAACGCCTCGCCGGGAGCGTGGTGATGCGGTGGCTCAGGCGCGTCATCGGCGGTGCGCACGCGCTCGTTCGGAGCGAACGAGGCGAACGCGACCTGGACGACGAGCTGCGCGCATGCCTGGAGTTGGCCGTCGACGAGAAGATGCGCGGCGGGATGAGCCGAGCGCAGGCCACTCGTGCCGCGCGACTCGAGTTGGGGCTCGTGAGCGTGAACAGCGTCAAGGACCGGGTGCGCGACGTCGGGTGGGAATCCACCTTCGACAGCATCGTCAAAGACGTTCAGTACGGCGTGCGAACCTTACGTCACGCGCCAGGGTTCACCATCACCGCCTGCGCGGCCCTGGTGCTCGGCATCGGCCTGAACGCGAGCCTGTTTACGCTGTTCAACGCCGTCGCCCTGCGCCCATGGCCCGTCGCGGATCCCGGCCGCGTCGTGACGGCGAACTACGTCGATGCTGGAGGAGGGACGAGCGGCTTCGGCATCGCCGAATACGAGTACCTGCGCACCCACGCTCGGACATTCGCGGGGCTCATCGCGTGGCGCCGGAGTAGCGGCCGAACGGGGTCCGAAGACGCCGGTCGTCCAACGCCTTTCGCGTTCGTCAGCGGCAACTATTTCGACGTGCTCGGTCTCCGAATGTCGCACGGTCGGGGTTTTCGGCCCGACGAAGATCGCGCCGGGAATCCCCAGGCCGTCGCGGTCATCGGCCACCGATTCTGGGAGCGTATCTTTGCAGGTGACGCGGCGATCATTGGTCGAACGTTTCGTGTCGACGGCGTGTCCTTCACTGTGGTCGGCGTCGCGCCTCAGGGATTCGATGGTACGGAACCCCCAAACGTGCAGAACTTCTGGGTGCCGTTGGCCTCTTTCCGGCTGTTGAGCGCGAACGCCGCCGATGCCTTGAGCTTCTTGACGAATCCCAGTTACTGCTGCTCGCGCCTCGCTGGCCGGCTCGCGCCGGGCGTCACGCGGGCGCAAGCGCGAGCCGAGCTCGAGATCCTCAGCCGTCAGTATCGAATGCCGTGGAACGATCCTCGCCTGAGAGACAACGCGCTGGTCCTCAGCGGCACCAACTTTCTGGCGCAGCCCGGCGTGAAAACGTCGGTGAAGGCCGTCGTGGCGCTGATGTTTACGGCGGTGATACTCGTGCTGCTCTTGGCCTGCGCCAACGTGGGCAACCTGCTGTTGGCGCGCGCACTCGCGCGCCAACGGGAGTTCGCGATTCGTCTGTCGCTCGGCGCCAGTCGCCGACGCGTGGTACGGCAGCTCCTGACCGAGGGCTTCATCCTGTCGTGCGGCGCCGGCGCCATCGCCGTGGTCGTCGCGTACGGGCTTCCAAGCATGGTCGTCCGCGCCGCGGTCAGTTCCGAAATCATCCCCAGCGGCATCGTGCCGGATGGACGAGTGCTCGTCTTTACGCTGGGCATCGCGGTCCTGTCTTCCCTGCTGTTTGCGCTTGCCCCTGCGCTCAACGCCACACACGCGGCCATGGGGACGCCCGTGGCGCGCCGGGAGGTCACGCGCACGGGCCGCCGATTGCGAAGCGCGCTGCTTGCGGCGCAGCTCGCCTTGAGCGTGGTCCTGCTGACCAGCGCCACCCTCCTGGTTCGCGGCGTTCAGCACGCGGAGAGAGAGGACCCCGGCTTCCAGGTCGAGGGCGTGTTCGTGGTCTCGCTCGCCTTCCCTGGCCAGGCCTATGACCAGGAACGCGGCCGTGCATTCGTCTCGGACGTCCAGGCCGCGTTGAACGCCGATGGCAGCCTGGGTCCTGTCGCGCTGACGAACACCGTTCCGCTCGGCGACGCGAGAAACATGACTAGCGTCCGGCTACCCGGACAGGACGAGAAGCAGTCGCACATCATCCAGATAGAAGCTGTCTCCCCTGCGTATTTCAACATCCTCAGGATCCCCGTCGTTGCTGGCCGACAGTTGGAGGCGACGGACCGTTCCCGTGGGGCTATTACGATCAACGAGGCAATGGCGCGTCGGGATTGGCCCGCGAGCAGCCCTATCGGGCAGACAGTCGTGCTTGGAGGTCGTGGAGATCGGCCGCGCGAGATCGTAGGAGTGGTGAGGAACGCCGAGACGACAGCACTGGGCACCGTCGATCCGGTGTATTACGAGATCACCAGAGGAGGACTGTCGACACGCCTTCTTCTGAGAACTGGAACAAGGGACCCGACCGCGCGAGTGCAAGCCATCGTGAGTGGGCTCGACGACCGCGTCAGGGTCAGCGCGCGGCCATTAGCGAGCTACCGCGACGGGTCGCTGGCGTCATCGCGCGTGATGGCGCTGACGGCTGGAGCGGTGGCGCTGCTCGCGCTGGTGCTGGCCTCGGTGGGCGTGTTTGGTGTCTTCAGTTACATCGTGACCGAGCGCACGCGTGAAATTGGGATCCGCATGGCGATTGGTGCACGAGCGCCACAAGTCATCCGACTCGTATTTGAATCCACCGCCTGGGCCACAGTCGGAGGATTGGCTGTCGGCTTTGGTGCCGCGTTTGTCGTGTCGCGATTCCTCACAGCGCAGCTCTACGGCATGAGCCGGTTCGACCCAATCGCATATGTCGCTGTTGGCGCCGTGCTTGCTGCTGCGGCGACGTTCGCGACGTGGCTTCCCGCCAGACGCGCAACGCGGGTCGATCCGGCGACAGCTCTCCGTGTAGAGTGACGCGCCGCCGTCACGTATACTTACTGTCTGTGGTGAGGTGGCCGAGAGGCTGAAGGCGGCGGTTTGCTAAACGTCGGTCAGCCGACCAGGGTTGGCCGCTTTATCTCTTTAGTGCGGCGCTCCAAAGAGCCGTTCGAAGTCCGCCTTCAGCGTCTCGCGACTCGCGACAATGGTTCGGCCCCAATGAATCAGACCCGTTGGGGCCGCCTCCGTGCCGGCCCATGAGGCTTTCGGGCCGTACAGCAT
>JBOGIZ010000654.1:0-4324 GCA_050747805.1 Vicinamibacterales bacterium
CTCGCCGGGCGCCGGCATCAGCGCGGGCGCAGCACCGTTGACGCGCTGCCCGACGTGGTTCGCGGACTCCTGCGCGACCTCGCCTTCCCGAAGCAGATGCACTGGGACGCGGTGCTCGACGACGGCCGCGGCGAACTCCTGTTCGGCCGGCCGATTCGCTGGCTGCTGTTTCTGTACGGCGGACGCGTTGTCCCGTTCGCGATCGGTCGAGCCGCCGGCGCCGCCGGCCCGTCCGTACAGGACGTGACGAGCGGCGCGGTCACGTACGGACATCGCTTTCTCGCGACGACGGGACGGGCGGGTCGATCGATCAAGGTCCGGACGTTCGACGAATACCGCGCGCGGTTGCCGGAGCATTTCGTCATCCTCGAGCACGAAGAGCGACGTGCCCGGATCCTCCGGGAGCTGGAGAAGAAGGCGCGGAAGCTCGGCGGCCGCGTCACGCTGCGAGAACTCGCCGGTCTGCTGGACGAAGTCGCCGATCTCGTCGAGTACCCGGGCGTCGTGGCGGGCTTCTTCGCGCGCGAGTTCCTGGAACTGCCGCACGAAGTGCTGACGACGACGCTGGTACACCATCAGCATTTTTTCCCGGTGCTTGGCGAATCCGGCGAACTGAAGGAAGCCTTCCTCGCCGTTGTCAACACCGAGCCGGCCGAAGAGCGTGTCATCGCACGCAACGCCGAACGCGTCGTCACCGCGCGGCTCCGCGATGCGCGGTTCTTCTGGGATGCGGATCGAAAGGTTCGGCTCGAGGACCGGCTGGTCCGGCTTGCGACGATCGCCTTTCACAAGAAGCTCGGCAGCTATGCCGACAAGGCCGAGCGGATCGAGCGGCTGGCGCGCTCGATTGCGGCCGACGCGTTTGGCACGCCGCAGCATGCGGACGCCGCCGCACGCGCCGCGCGTCTTGCGAAGGCGGATCTCGCGACCGACATGGTCTTTGAGTTCCCCGAGTTGCAGGGGACGATGGGCGGCATCTACGCGCGGGAGCAGGGCGAACCTGAAAGCGTCTGGAAGGCTGTCTACTATCACTACCTGCCTGTCGGCGTGGAAGCCGACGCACCGCCCTCGCGCACGCAGCTCGGCGGCGCGGCCGTGACGTGGGCCGCGGTCTCGCTGGCGGATAAGCTCGATACTGCGAACAGCCTGTTCTTCGCGGGGGAGCGGCCAACCGGATCGCGCGATCCATTTGCAATTCGGCGAGCACTCCAAGGCGCGCTTCGAATCTTGATCGACTTGCCGGAGCTCACGGGACTCGATCGCACGGTTTCGCTCGACGACCTGGTCACTGCCGGAGCGGTTGCCTGGGGCGCAAGCAAAGATGATCCATTTAAGGACTGGGAAACGGCCAACCTGATGGCGTATTTCGCGTTCCTGCTCGATCGTCTGACGTACGCCCTGACTGAACGCGGCCATGATGCCCGAAACGTACGCGCCGTCCTCTGGCAGCGCCAGGGGGTGACGCTCGAGTGGTTGAAGCCCCTCGAGGCAAGGCTCAAGCTGGAGGCACTCCCGAAAGTGACATCCCGGCCTGAATTCCGACAGCTTGCGATCGCATTTAAGCGCGTGAAAAACATTGCGAAGGAGCTGCAGTTTGAGCAGTTCGTTCTCTCTAGGCTGGGCGGGTTTCGGGAACTCGACCTTCTCAAGGAACCAGCCGAGGCTGCGCTTGTTACAGAATTGACTCACCGTGAGCCGAAAATCGAAGAGGCGATCACTCAGCGCCGCTACGTGGACGCTTTCATCGAAGCGGGGGGATTCGGACCGGCAGTGGACCGCTTCTTCACCGAAGTGTTTGTCATGGCGGAAGACCTGAAAATGAGAAACGCACGCCTGATCCTTATGGCACGGTTGGAATCTCTCATCCTGAAGCTCGCGGATATTTCCGAAATTGTGGCCGCTGAAGGGGCGGCCTGAACGCCCGCGCTACGACATGATTCATATCGCCGATCGGCCACCGGCCATCGGACATCGGACCTCGAATGTCGGACCTCGCCGGTCGGCCATCGGCGGTCGAACATCGGCCATCGCATATCGGACATCGGATATCGCCCATCGGAGCATTCATGCCTAAGACACTCGCACGCACACCGAAACGCACTCCGCCCGCCGCGCCTCGCCCTCCGCACTCCGCCCTCCGCACTCCGCCCTCCGCGCACCGTCCCCCCCACTCCGCCCCCAGCACTCCGCCCCCGCCAGTCCGCGCCACGAAAGCCTCGAAGTTCGTCTATCTCTTCGGCCGGAAGACCGACGGAAACGGCACGATGAAGCCGCTGCTCGGCGGGAAGGGTGCGAACCTGGCGGAGATGTGCCGCATCGGGCTGCCGGTGCCGCCGGGCTTCACCATCACCACGGAGGTCTGCACCTACTACTACGCGCACGACACGTCGTACCCGGCGGCGCTGCGCGCGCAGATGCAGGCGGGCGTCGCGTCGATCGAGCAGCAGACCGGCAAGAAGTTCGGCGATCTGAAGAACCCGCTGCTCGTCTCGGTGCGTTCCGGTGCCCGCGATTCGATGCCCGGGATGATGGACACGATCCTGAATCTCGGTTTGAACGACCAGACGGTCGAAGCGCTGGCAAAAAAAACCAACAACCCGCGATTCGCCTGGGACTGCTATCGCCGATTCGTGCAGATGTACGGCGATGTCGTGCTCGGCGTGCAGAAGCGCGCCGACGAGGATGAAGAGCCGTTCGAAACGCTGATTCACGATCTCAAGCACGAGCGCTACCACCAGGACGTCGAGGACACGAAGCTGACCGTCGACGATCTCAAGGAGCTCGGCGTCCGCTTCAAAGCGCTCGTGAAGGATCGCGCCGGCAAACAGTTCCCGGATGCGCCGTGGGACCAGCTGATGGGCGCCACCGGCGCCGTGTTCGGGTCGTGGATGAACGACCGGGCGATCGTCTATAGACGTAAGTACAACATCCCGACGGAGTGGGGCACGGCCGTCAGCGTGCAGGCGATGGTCTACGGCAACACCGGCGATCGATCGGGATCGGGCGTCGCGTTTACGCGCAATCCCGCGAACGGCGCCAAGGAGTTCTACGGCGAGTTCCTGATCAACGCGCAGGGGGAGGACGTGGTCGCCGGCGTCCGCACGCCGGAGCCCGTGTCGCAGCTCAAGGCACACCTGGCGCCTGCATACAAAGAGCTCGAACGCATCCGGCAGACGCTCGAACAGCATTTCAAGGACGTGCAGGATTTCGAGTTCACGATCCAGGAGGGCGTCGTCTACATGCTGCAGACGCGCAACGGCAAGCGCACGGCGATGGCGGCGCTGAAGTTTTCTATCGACATGTGCAACGAGAGGTTGATCGACTGGAAGACGGCGGTGCTCAGAAACCCCGCCGACCAGCTGGAGCAGCTGCTCGCGCCGGTCTTCGACGCGACTGAACTGCAGAAGGCGAAGGCGATTGCGACCGGTCTTCCCGCCGGGCCCGGCGCGGCGTCCGGGCGAGTCTATTTGAATGCCGACCGCGCGGTTGCGGCGTCGGAAAAGCGAGAGAAGGTGCTGCTCGTCCGGCTGGAGACGTCGCCGGAAGACCTCCGCGGCATGATTGCGGCCGAAGGGATCCTGACGGCGCGCGGCGGAGTGTCGTCTCACGCGGCGCTCGTTGCGCGGCAGATGGGGAAGGTGTGTGTCGCGGGCGCGGCCGCGCTCGAGATCGACTATAACGCCCGTACGGTCAAGGCAGGCGGCCAGACGTTCAAGGAAGGCGACTGGATGTCCATCGACGGGACCGCGGGAAAGGTCTACGCGGGCGAGGTGAAGACCGCGCCGTCCGAGATCGTCGCCGGTCTGATCCATGGCGACGCGTCGGCGAAGAAGACCGACAAGTTCAAGCAGTTCCAGCAGCTGATGAAATGGTGCACGGATGCGAGCCGCATGAGCGTGCGGACCAACGCCGACACGCCGGAGCAGGCGGCGAACGCGGTCGCGTTCGGCGCGGTTGGAATCGGCCTGTGCCGCACCGAACACATGTTCTTCGAGGGCAATCGCATCGACGCGATGCGCGAGATGATCCTCGCCGAGACCGTCGAGGAGCGGAAGCGCGCGCTGGCCAAGCTGCTGCCGTACCAGCGCGAGGATTTCGCCTGCATCTTCCGCGCGCTGAAAGGACTTCCGGCGACCATCCGCTTCCTCGATCCGCCGCTGCACGAGTTCCTGCCGCACGCCAGGGAGCAGCAGGAGCAGCTCGCGAAGAAGATCGGCGTGCCGGCCGCGCGAATCCACAGCCGGGTCGAACAGCTGCACGAGTTCAATCCGATGCTCGGCTTCCGGGGCTGCCGCCTCGGCATTGGGTATCCCGAGATTTCCGA
>JBOGIZ010000655.1:0-2259 GCA_050747805.1 Vicinamibacterales bacterium
GCTCGCGCGTCAGCAGCCGCGGCACGTCCGCGAGCGGCACGTGGATCGTCGCCAGCACGACGCGCAAGGCGTCGGAGTGAAAGAGCATCGCGGCCTGCGGCGCATCCGTCAGGTGGGCGAGCAGATCGGTGTGCCCCTTCCACGGCAGGCCGGCGCGCGCGAATGACTCTTTGTTGATCGGCGCGGTGGCGATCGCGTCGATCGCGCCGCTCTTCGCCGCGTTGACGGCATCCACGATCGCGTCGTACGCCGCGCGGCCCGCGTCGGCCGACACTTCGCCGACCGCATACATCGAGAGCGTCCGCGGCGAGCGCGGCCCGTACAGCTGCGGCAGGCAGACGGCCGTCACGCGCGGATCGGCGGCGGCCTTGACGGCGATCTCCGGACCGATGCCGGCCGGATCGCCTACGGTAATGCCGATGATCGGAACGCCCACTTACTTCGTATCCGAGGGGCTTCGCCCCTCGGACTCCCCAACACGCGCTCTCGCTCGCCGCTTCGCCGGCTCGCTCCGCCTCATCGCCAGTCGCTCATCGGCCATCGGATCTCGCGCATCAGTCATCCGACGAGCCGGACGAGAACGTAATACACCGGCGCCGCGAACAGCCAGCTGTCGATGCGATCGAGCACCCCGCCGTGCCCGGGAATCAGATCCGACGAATCCTTCAGTCCCGCGCTGCGCTTCAGCAGCGATTCGAACAGATCCCCGGCGATCCCGAGCAGCGCGATCGCCGCGCCGAGCAGACCGAGCATCCACAACGGCAGCGGAAGCACGAATCGTCCCGCCGCCATCGTCGCGGCGGACGCGAAGACGAGGCCGCCGATCGCCCCCTCGACGGTTTTCTTTGGACTGATCGTCGGCGCAAGCGGCCGGCGTCCGACCGCCCGCCCCGTATAGTACTGTGCCGAGTCGCTCACCACGAGGACAGCGAGCAGCAGCAGGACCTCGTTCCGCCCGCCCTCGATGCGCGTGGCGGCCAGCGCGCCCAGCGGCAAGCCGATGTAGACGATGGGAAAGATCGACGCGGACGTGCTCATCAGCACGCGCGGACCGGAGCCATCGACGGCAAGCGCGGCGGCGCACACGACGATCAGCGCCATCAGCAAAACCACCGGGACCATTCCGGCGCTGAAAGCTGCCGCGAGGCACGTCAGGAGAACGCCGACGCCGCTTCCGGGCAGGATGCCGGCGCCGAGCGCGCGCGCGATCGAGGCGTACTCGAAATACGCCGCGAGAGCGGCCGCTTCCGCGAGCGCCACGGTCGCGTACGGAGACCACCAGATCGCGCCGACGACGATCACCAGCAGCAGGAACGCCGACGCGATCCTAGTCATCGCGCACGCAGATGATCGATCGAAAGGGGAGCATTTCGCTCCGAAGTCCCGCCTCTGCAGCCTCGCAGATCAACGTCCGCTTTTCGAGGAACTCAAGGCGGCGTGCGCCGGGCGAAGATCGGCCGCTGGCTGCTTGATGCCGCCGTAGCGGCGCTCGCGCTTCTGGTACGCGAGGATGGCCTCGAACAGATGGCGCTGGCGGAAATCGGGCCACAGCGTGTCGGTGACCCAGATTTCCGCGTAGGCGATCTGCCACAGCAGGAAGTTGCTGACGCGCATCTCGCCGCTCGTGCGAATCAGCAGGTCCGGATCGGGCTGTCCGGCGGTGTAGAGATAGGACGCGAACGTCGCTTCGTCGACGTCCGCCGGCGGCACGCCGTCGGCCGCCATGCGGCGCGCGGCTTCGACGATCTCGGCGCGGCCGCCGTAGGTGAGCGCGATGTTGAAGAGCATGCCGGCGCGCGTGGCGGTTTTCGCCTCGGCGTCTCGAAGCTCGCGTTGGACGTCGCGCGGCAGCTCTTCGATCCGGCCGATGGCGTGAAAGCGAATGTCGTTGCGGAGCAGCGTGTTCAGCTCCGACCGCAGGTAGCGCTTGAGCAGCAGCATCAGCGTCGAGACTTCCGAGGCCGGCCGCTTCCAGTTCTCGACCGAGAACGCGTACAGCGTCAGCACCCGTACGCCGAGCCGCGCCGACCCTTCGACGACGGCGCGGACCGATTCGATCCCGGAGCGATGTCCCTCGACGCGCGGCAAATGGCGCTGTGCCGCCCAGCGTCCGTTGCCGTCCATGATCACGGCCACGTGTGCCGGCAGGCGATCGAAATCGATCTGACGCGCGAGCGTGTCCTCGAGCGAGCCCGCGTCGACCGAGGCCAGTACATCCTGGAGGCTCATGGGGTCAGGACACGATCATAGCCTGTAGTC
>JBOGIZ010000656.1:0-5879 GCA_050747805.1 Vicinamibacterales bacterium
CTTCACGGCGAAGCCGGTCTCGTGCGTCGCGGTGTTCACGCCATCGCTGAGCGTCGCGCGCAACACGTAGGCACCGGGGTCGAGGGTCTGCAGCGGCAGCGTGGTCTCCGCGTGACCGCCCGCGAACGGCACGTGGAGCGTCGTCACTGGCCGATTGCCTGCCGCCAGAATCTCGAGCGAGAGCGTCGCCTGGCGACGGGCGTCGCGGACCCAGCCTGGGACGTAGAGGCGCAGCGTGTCGGCGCGGGCGAACTCGCGATCGACCGTCGGCGCGAACGGCAGCGCCGGTGCCGGCGGCGCGGGCGCTGCAGGTGTGGCGGCCGCACCGGCGGCGCGAGGTGCCGCCACGGCGCCACGCCCCGGAACTCCCGAAGGCGGCGCGCCCCGCGCAGCGACGCTCGAAAACGGCGGGACGATCGGGATACGCGACCCGGTGGCATATCCGATCGCCACACCGCCGATGGCCACGGCGTCGGACGCGAAGTTTGGCACGTCGAGATCGAGGTAGACGCTTCCGCCTTTGCCCAGCTTGGTGCTGAGCGCCGATACGCGCAGCTCGTACCGGCCTGGCGCCAGATCCACGCCGTCCGTGATCTCGTATGAGACGGTCGGCGGTGGTGCGCCGGCATTGGGATTCACGCCAAGCGTCAGACGCCCCTGCAGACCTTCGACCGATCGGACCTTGTTCTTGTTCTCGTCGACGACCACCACTTCGTACCCGATCGTGTCGCGGATCTTGTGGTCCGCCTCGAGCAGGTCGCGCCACGGGGTCGTCACCTCCAGCGCGTAGGCCACGCGGGCCGAGGCGCCCGTCGCAGGCAGCGCGACAGCCGCAAGGCGCAGCGGGAGATCGGCCTGCGGCAGGACACCGGCCGAGAGCGAGACCATCGGATCGGTGTTCACCGGCGTCGGCGCGCCGCCCGGCTGATAGCCGTGCCGGAAGCGCAGCGTGTATTCCGGATGGCCCGCGATCCGCACGTCAAGCCGGCGATAGCCCTTGTCGTTCGCGTCGGCCGGATAGAACCCGAGCAGGTAATAGTGATCGAGATCCTCGACGATCTTCTGCACGCCCGACGTGAAGTCGTTCGTGTTCGTGACGGCGAACCCGCCCGACGCGACGGCGATCTCTCCCAGCCCGTGCTGCGCCTGCCGAACCAGGCTGTTCCAGTCGGTCAATCCCTCGGAACACTGGTCGTCGCCCGCAGGCGGCGGGAAACATTCCTTCGCCAGATCGCCAGGGGTGACAAGGCCCCTCGGGTCGATCGCGTAAGTCGCGACGTTCCCGCGGCGCATCGCTTCCATCATCTGAATAATCCCGTTCGCGTGCAGCGGCGGAACATTGCTCATGCTGGAGGCTGCGAACGCCTCGGTGTTTCCACTGATGTAGTCGGTGCCGCCCTGCGGAACGTCGCCTTGCGGCGTCATGGCGCCGAAGATGCCCGACAAATCCTTGCCGATGCCCTCGGAAAGGAGGACGAACGCTTTTCGCCGCACGTCGCCGCCGCCGAGAAGCTGCGCGGCCTTCTGAATCGTCTCGTACGAAGCGATGTTGTCTTGGAAATCCTGCAGCGTGTCGAGGTTGGCCGCGCTCATCGCCCCAATCGCCGCATCGGTGCTCTGCTCGGGATCGATGTGCGGCGCTCGCTGATTGTCGACCGCCGGATGCGGACGCCGCACGGTCTGCCGTCCCTTCAACGTGTCGACGGCGGCGTTCAGGACCGCCGGGTCGGCGCTCACCTGCGTGGTGTGATCTCCGCTCGTGAAGATCACCGCCATCGACGACTCGGGCCCGAGCGCGTCGATGACCTTGTGGGCGATGTCTTTCGCCCGATCGGTGCGGCCTTTCCAGATGTGCAGGTCGTCGATCACGAGAACGACGAGCCGCCGTTCCTGCGCGGCTCGATTGGTCGCGACGTCGAGCCGAACCGACCGCAGCGCCGGCGCGACATCCCGTTCAACCGGGTGCGATACCTCCTCAAAGGTCGCGATCGGCTGCGTCTTGCCGCGATCGGAGATCGTGAAATCGCTCTGCGTCAATCCCCGGACTGGATTGCCGTCCTTGTCGACGACGACGACGTCGACCTGGACCACTTCGACGTTCGAACGAAAGACCGGCCGCTGCTGCGATTGCCGGCGCGCGGCGGTTGCCGTGGCCGACAGCACCAAGACGGCGGCGATCGCAGCCGACCAACGCGACATGCCCGACATGCCCGACATGGTGGATGGGCTCATTGTACGGCGCCGTCGTAGGCTACTGGCGCGAAATCTCCACGACGTCGAGATAGCTGCCGATGCGGCCTTCACTGTAGGCGGCGAGCAGCGACGAGATCGGATTCAGCAGTGTTTCGGATCGCGGTCCGGGAATGCCGCCGCCCTGACCTGGCGGCAGGCCGCCGTAGAAAAACGCCCGGCCGCCGTTGTTGAAGACCGAACGAATGAACGTGCTGTGGGCGCCGAGCGGCAGCGCGGCCACGTTGCCGTAGAAGTGCTGCCAGAAATCGTCGTGGAACAGGTACTGCTCGACGTTCGACGTGTAGAACGCCGAAACGGTCGCCTGGTGCAAGTCGAGATAGCGTCCGACCGATCGCAGCGCTTTGGGACCCGCGAAGTCCCCCACCACGGGCACGATCAGATTGCGCTCTTCGAGGTCGCGCACGGCGTCGTAATTGGCCTCGCTCGCGAGATAGCTCCGCTGCACGCCCTGCCCGTCGTCGGCGTCCATGAGATCGCGGTAAGAGGGAAACGGCTGCCAGCCCGACCCGCGGCCGAACGAATAGCGGAGGTCGGGTCCGTCGGTGTAGAACGCCCGGTACACGTAATCGATCCCCGCCAGATCCTCGGTCGACAGCGCGAAGTGGTGCGTTCGCATCAAATCGTTATGAATGTCGGTGCGATTGCGCTCGTACGCGAGCGGATCGGCGTCCTCGTTCTCGAAGCCGGCGAGCAGCACATCCGCTCTCGCACGCGGCGACGCGGACGACGACGGCACGGGGCGCGAAAACAGCCGCGACAGAAACTCGGCCCGCGTCGGCGAGAGCTCGAAGACGGCTTTGTACATCAAGTGGAGCAGCAGGTTCTGCCGCCGGACGTCGACGATGAAGGCGATCGGCGGCCTCAGGGCGGCGATGTACGTAAAGTTCTGGTCGGGGCCGACTCCGACATACGCGCTCATCGGCTGCAGCTCGGCTAGCAGCGTTGGAATGACGTGCTGGAAGACGACCTCGTTCGACACGAGATTGTCGGATCTGAAATACCCGTTCGGCTCGGAGAAACTCGTCACGATCGACCAGAAGGCGTAATCGTCGAGACGGGAGGGCAATACGCCGGCGCCAAACCGCGACGTCGGCGTCAGGCAGATGAGCAGCGCCGCCGCTGCGAGTATTGGAATGCCGAAACGGAGACGCCGCGCGAGCGTCATCAAGGACACTATAACCGGACGCTCAGCGGCTTGCCATCGAAGCGGACGCGGCGCACGTTCTCTTCACCGGCGATCCGGATCTCGAGATCGCGCACCATCGGCGGACGCATCCGCGATCCCGGCGCAAGCGACAGGCGCAAATGCCGGGCGGCATCCTGCCAGCGGAAGCGAATGCCCATCCATCCACCGCGGCGATATTCGAAGGACACGCCGTCGTCTTCAAACAAATCGAACGCCCCGTCGGCGCCGGGATAGACCGTCACCGTCATCGGACCGGCCACCGGCTCGGAGGTGTACTGCCGGACGGGGTCCATCGGGAGAATGGCGCCCGCGCGCACGTACAACGGCATCGTCTCGAGGTCCACCGCGCGATCGATCTCGCGGCCGCCTTCGACGCGCGATGCGCTCCAGAAGTCGAACCAGGTGCCGCGCGGCAGATAGAGACGGCGTGTCGTGGCGCCTTTTTCAACGACCGGCGCGACGAGAATGTCGCGCCCCCACAGATATTCGTCGCCGCGGCCAACCGCTGCGGGGTCGTCGGGATAATGCAGCCAGAGCGCGCGGACGATCGGCGTTCCTGTCAGCGACGCCTGCCGTACTGCGGAATAGAGATACGGCATCAGCTGATATCTGAGATCGAGATACTTCCGGCAAATCGGTTCGATCTGCGCGTTGTGCAGCTCGGAATCCGGCGGCCGGCCCGCACCGCGGTACGTCGCCGTTTCGTCTGGCCCGACGTCGCCGAGATTCCATCCCCACGGCAGCCGCAGATGCCAGTCGCGGCCGTGCGCGCGGAACAGCGGACAGAACGCGCCAAACTGAAACCATCGCGCGTAGAGCTCGCCGGTGAACTCGATCGTTGGAACGAAGCCTCCGATATCGGTGCCCCAGAAAGGAATTCCGCTCAGCGCCGTGTTGATCGCCACCGGCACGTGCGTCTTGAGCGTCTCCCACAGCGAGTAGACATCGCCCGACCACAGGAACGCGCCGTAGCGCGCCATGCCGGCGTAGCCATTCCGATGAAGCGCATACGGACGCACGTCGGGTCGCCAGAGCTGCGGACCTTCCCAGTACATGCGGATGCGATTGAGCCGCGACGCGGGATCGTAGCCGTCGCCCTGATCGGGCCACCAGCCGTCCACGCCGAGATCCATCGCGCCTTTGTGATACGGCCAGTAGCAGCCGACGGAACGATCCGCGGGCCACTTGCCGTCCGCCACACTTCCGTCGGGGCCAGGGATGCGCCCGCTCGGCTCCGGCACCGTGCACGGGTCGCGCACGGTGCCCGTCAGATGATGCCCTTCGATGACGACGTGCAGCACGACCTTGTAGTGGAGCGCGTGCAGATCGTCGATCGCCTGCTTGGGATCTGGAAAGTTTTTCGGATTCCACGTGAACTCGCCGTTGTGCGTGTTCCAGCCCGACGGCGTGAAGTCGGTCCCTAAATAGATCAACGCGTCGCACGGCAGGTGCTTCTCGCGCATGGTCCGCGCGACCCACATGATCTCGTCGGGGCCGTTCAGCGTTCGATGCGACTGTTGATATCCGAACGACCAGCGCGGCGGCATTTCCGGGAGACCCGTCAGCCGTGCGTACTCGCGCATGATGACCCGCGGATCGCGCGAGACGACGACGAACGCATCGATAGGCAGCGGCGCCTCCGACGTCAGGCGTCCGACCGGTCCGCTCAGATCGAACGAGCCGAGCGGCTGATGGACGAACAACGCCCAGCCTTCCGTGCCGATGAGCCATTGAATCGGGACGCGGCCGCCGTGGGTGCGGAGCTGATAGCCGCCCTGCCCGCTCCGCATCACGTCCGACGATCCGCGCCGATCGAATTGCACGCCGCCCTCGCCGAATCCGAGCAGCGTCGCGCCGCCGGTCAGAAACCCCAGCGCTCCCGTATCGTCAACGGTCAGTTCCTGGACGCGGCGCCCCTTCGCCGTCGCGATCTTCACGACGAGCGGGTGCGGCGTCACCTTCAGCGTGATGTTTCCAACCCGCAGGGCGCCGGACGCCGGCAATGGCTCTGGCCGAGCATGGAATGCCACCAGCGCGCCATCGGGATTCAGCTGCGTGGAACCGGCCGGCACGATCGAGATGCGCACCGTCGACGGCGACACGCTGCTCAGCCGCAGTTCGACGGCTTGCCCCGCGACCGTGAGCGCCCGTCCCTGCGCGTCCGCGTCGATGCGCAGCAACAGAGCTGCTCCGGCAAATCCCAGCGTCTGCAGCGCTTCGCGGCGCGTGATCGTCATAGCGCCACATTGTAGCTGGGAGGCGAGGGCGCGGAGAAGATCTCGCGCGGAGGGCGCGCAGAAGATCCCGCGCAGAGGGCGCGGAGGGCAGAGAGCGCGGAGGGGCGCGCGCGAGGACAGGAGAGGTCCGCCGCCGGCCCTTCGGGCCGGTCAGGGCCGACAGGCCAGCGCGGAAACACAAGACACACGGGACCTTTCAGTGT
>JBOGIZ010000657.1:0-5608 GCA_050747805.1 Vicinamibacterales bacterium
CCGTGACACTTGCGAAGGCGCGCGACTTGGCACGAGCGGCGCTCCGAGCCTCGACCGTCGGCCGGGATCCCGGCGCCGAACAGCAGCAGGCGCGCGTTCGGACCTTTGGCGCGCTCACTGCGCTGTATCTCGAGCAGCACGCGAAGCGGAAAAAGAAAAGCTGGCGCGCCGACGCGCGCATCATTCGCCAGGAGCTGGTCGCGTGGCGTGACCGGCCCGTCGCCGGTCTCCGGCGCGCCGACGTGCGTGATCGACTGGAGAGCATTGTCGACCGCGGCGCGCCCGTGCTCGCCAATCGGGTGTTGGCGCTCGTGCGCAAGATCTTGAATTTCGCGCTCGATCGCGAGTGGATCGAGGCCAACGTCGCCACCAAGATGGCGCGGCCGACGGCGGAGCAGTCGCGCAGTCGCGTGCTCACGGAGGATGAACTCCGGACGGTCTGGGCATGGCTGGAGCGCCCCGCGCCTGAAGATGCGGACGGGACGCACTGGACGCTGGCGCAGGCCGCGCTCAAGGTCCGACTCGTCACTGCGCAGCGCGGCGGGGAAGTTATCAATATGCGATGGGAGGACATCGACGAAGGGACCGCCTGGTGGACGATTCCCGCCGGGCACAGCAAGAACAAGCTCGCGCACCGCGTGCCATTGACGCCGATGGCGCTGGCAATCATTCGATCGCTCCGAGGGGCCGACGCGACGCACGTGTTCGCCGGCATCCGGGGCGCTCGGCATCGTCGCGGCGTGCTCGACGGACTGCCGATCGCTGACGTCCGGCCGCATGACTTCCGCAGGACCGCCGCGTCGCTCCTGGCCGCCGGCGGAATTCCTCGACTGACGATCAGCAAGGTGCTCAACCACGTCGAAACCGGAGTAACGGCCATTTACGACCGGCACAGCTACGACGCCGAGAAGCGCGTCGCGCTCGAAGCGTGGGCGCGTCGGCTGCGCGCGATCGTCTCTGAACAGTCCGACGGCCACGTCGTGGCGTTCGTGAACGCGTAGGCGCGAAGGGGACGCCAAGGCACGTCATCCCGCCGCCGCGACGCACTGGAGTGTCGCCGGCGCTTTCCGGCGCGCGTGAACCAGAACGCCCGATGTTTGCTTTCTCGAAGCCGTCTGGCAGCACGTGCCGACCGTACTCGAGGAACTCCGGACGCTCGCCGCCCGCATCCCTCAAGGCATCCGGCGAGGGAGCTAAGATAGGGGTTTCGGGTAATTGGCGCATCTTTCACGTCGGCGGACGAAGAGTAGGGCCTCATGCATGACGCGTTTCGCTGGCTTCGGAGGTCGCCGGGCTCGGCGCTCCTCGCTCTGGCCATCCTGGCGGTCGGCATCGCCGCCACTACGGTCATGTTTTCAGTCGCCGATCCCATCGTGATTCAACGTCTGCCGTTCGACCGCGCGGACCGGCTCGTCGCCATCGAGATGGCGCATCAAAATGGTTTCGGCGGCTCGGAGCTGGCTCCGCAGGAGTTTCTCGCACTGCGTGCGAGGCAGGACGTCTTCGAGACATTGTCTGCGAGCGGCCGCGGAGAGCAATTGTCGCCAAAGGACGGATCGCTCGAAGCCACGACTGCTCTTGAAGTCACCACGAACCTATTTGCCGCGCTGAGGGTGACCCCGATCGCCGGTCGACTGTTCACGGCGGAGAACGAACGGCCAGATCAGTGCGACGTCGCCCTCATCAGCTATGCGTTCTGGCAACGTGCGTTCGGTGGCGATCCGACTGTCATCGGTCGAGTCGTCAATTACGCGCCTCGTCGGTTAGAGATCCTCGGCGTCATGCCACCAGGCTTCACGTATCCCGTGGGCAATCACGCACGCGACGTGTGGGTCCCGTGGGTGCCGAAAGATGACGAGCGCTCGCTGGCCGGTCCCAGTCGCGGGTTCTATCTGACGGTGGTCGGTCGCCTGAAGGACGGCGTCACGTTGAAGGCCGCCCGGAGTCGTATCGAGCAGATTTCTGCCGGCATCCGCGCCGAGACGCCAGCGTTTCATCGCGACTGGCAACCGGTCGTCCGGACGCTTCGCGAATCACTGTTCGGCCGCGTGAGTTCATGGCTGGTGATGCTGCTCGGTGCGGTTGGCCTTTTGCTCCTCATGGCTTGCTCGAACGTGGCCAATTTGACGCTGCTGCGGTCGGCCGCGCGCGAACGCGAGATTGGCATCCGCCTCGCGCTAGGCGCGACGCGTGGCCGACTGATTCGGACAGCTGTTGCGGAAGCGATGTTGCTTTCTGGCAGTGCGACCGTCTTGGCCGTCGCCATTGCGTATTGGAGCCTTGATGTCGTGAAGACGAATCTGCCAGCGGGCATCCCGCGTGCGAGTGACATTGCAGTCGACGCGCGGGTGCTCGTGGCCGCGGTCGTCCTGGGTACCTTGACGACGATCTTGGTCGGGTTGCTGCCGGCGCTTCGACGCACGCCGGCCGTGTTGAGCGGCGTCACGGGCGCGGGCCGCTCGTGGACGACGAGCCGTCGAGGTTCGCGCTGGCACGCGTCGCTCGTCATCGCACAACTCGCGCTCGCGACGACGATCGTAGTGGCCGGCACGTTGTTCGTCGCGAGCTTCCTAAAGTTGATCGGGAGAGATTTGGGTTTCGATTATGCACACGTGCTCTCCGTGCGCGTGGAGTTTCCGAGCGCCTCATGGGCAACACCCATCGCCACCAACGTGCTCGGAAATGCCCTACTGGATCGAGTGAAGAGCATTCGAGGTGTGGAGGCGGCGGCGATCCTCGGCGGATCGGTGCCGCTGCAGGGCAGCAAGACGGGAACCGGCGTGTCTGTACCGGGGCGCGAGGCGGAGTTCCGTAGGAGCGCCGCGACGCTCGAGAGCAAGCGCGTGACGCCAGACTATTTTCGTGCGCTGGGCGTCAGGCTCGTTCGCGGTCGTTTGTTCACAGATGCGGATCGCGCCGGGGCACCGCCTGTCGCGATTCTCAGTGAGTCGGCCGTGAAGCGGATGTTCGGTAGCTCCGATGCCTTGGGCGCCACGATCACATTCAACGGTAATAGAACGGTCGTCGGCATCGTCAAAGATTCAAGTCTCGACGGACCCGAAGGCCATGCCAGACCAGAAGGCTATCTACCGTTTGCACAGATACCATCCGCGAATTGGGTCGTGGTTCGCGCCGGCGGATCGGTCGCCGGCATCGTCGCACCGGTGACGGCCGCAGTCCACGCCGTTCTACCGAGCAACAAGGCGACACCCGATCTGCTCCGCGACTACTTCTGGCGTCTCACCGCGGAGCGACGGTTCAGCATGACCGTCATGAGCCTCATCGCCGGGCTGGCACTCGTGCTGGCCATCGTCGGTGTGTACGGCGTAATGGCCAATGTGGTCTCCCAACGCACGCGCGATATCGGCGTGCGGATGGCGCTGGGCGCCTCGCCTCGTGAAATCATCGTGTGGGTGCTCGGCCAAGCGCTGCGCTCGGTGCTCGTGGGATCCGCCATCGGCCTCATCGCCGCGCGGACGACGTCGCGCATGTTGACCGCGGTGCTGTTCCAGTTAAGTCCGCATGATCCCGTCGTATATGGAGCAGTCGTCGCCATTCTGGTGGTGACAGCGTTGACGGCCGCGCTGATCCCGGCACGCAATGCCGCTCGGGTCGATCCGATGACTGCGCTCAGATCCGAGTAGTCTGGGCCGTACGAAGCACGATTTCACAGTACTTCTCCAATCTCTCACTCATCTCTTGAAATCGCCGCGTGCGAGGTCCGGTGGGCGGCCCTCAACCTTCCGACACGCTTGACCCGAACAGAGAGTCGTGGGACCCTGACGGTATGACACGCGCGACGGCGCAGATCCTCGAACAGTTTGACGCCCTTCCGGAGTCGGAGCGCTCCGAACTCGTGGCCGAACTCGCCGGGCGCGTGGCACTCGCTCCGCACGATGCTCC
Organism: Vicinamibacterales bacterium; assembly: GCA_050747805.1. Classification (GTDB taxonomy): domain Bacteria; phylum Acidobacteriota; class Vicinamibacteria; order Vicinamibacterales; family 2-12-FULL-66-21; genus JAICSD01. Next base: position 3,904 of record JBOGIZ010000657.1, read on the forward strand.
CGCCGACGAGGACCTGATCGCCGCCGCCGATACCCTCCTCGCCGAGCTCGACCGTCGCGAGCGCTCCTGATGCCATCGCCTCGTCGAGGCGAGGTCTGGGTGGTGGACCTTGGAATGACGGCCAAGGTACGCCCTGCGCTCGTCATCAGCGTGCCGGCCGAAGATCAAGATCGAGCGCTCGCCACGCTGGTTCCACACACCACCAGTCCGCGGCAATCCCGATTTGAGGCGTTCGTATCGGTGCCCTTTCTTCGGGCGGGCGTATTCGACGCGCAGAACCTGATCACCATTCCCCACGCAAAGCTGATTCGTCCACTCGGCGTGTTGAGCACCGCGCAATTTGCGGTGGTGGAGCGCGCAGTACGTCTCTGGCTTGGGCTTCTGCCAACTGACACGACCTAGGGCACTCCATACACGCGGGCGCCCATTACGTGAACCCGGCCACGGACGTGATGATGACGACCCGTTGTGATGGTCAGTGGAGACGCGCCTCGAAGAATTGTGCTGCCGTAGCGGCGACGTCCTCGTGGACGCGATGAAACAGTTCAGGCTGTTCTGTCTGCGCCGAGCGGATCAGTGCCGCCGGAAATCCTCGGGTTTCATGAGCGCATCGAACTGTCGTCGTTCCGCCGCCGTCATCGTCAGCATTCGCCGCTCGACAAAATCAAGAAGCTCGACCCGTCGGCGAAGGCTGGCCAGCTCCGATTCGTACGGCTTCGCGGCCCACATGTAACCGGCGCCGCTCGCGACGGCAGCGGCGAGTGAAAACACAACCGCCGCCACCCACCGTCGCCACGCCGCGCGGCGGAGTACATGGACCTCCCATTCGCGAAAGCTGCGAACCCCCCTGACCAGCGCGTCCGCGCGGCCGAGCCAGGCCTGCTCCTCCTGCAGCAGCGCGCGCAGGGCGGGATCCTGTGCCAGCTTCGCGGCCTCGTCGTTGAGCGCCCGCAGCAGATTCGACACTTCTCCGAGCTGGGTGTGCACGTCTTGCACAGCGGCTCGTTGAGCCCGGAACTCTTCGAGGGCACTCGACATCGCTACCTCCCGCGTGGTGGCTCGTCGCGCACCTGACCGCGCGACGAATGTGAATAATCACGAGGCTCGTCTCGGCGATCCTCGGAGACGCCGTCGCGCACGATCGACGTCCGGAGCGCTTCGAGTCGGTCGATCTGGATGTCGAGATCCTGCCGCTGTCGTTCGTCATTGCGCGCCGCGAGCGCCGCCTCGAGTCGCTCGTGCGCATCGCCTCGGCCGACCACGGACGCCGCCGACGGCCCGTAGTGTTGACCGGGTTCCCGATCGACGCCCTGGCGCGCGTAGCTCTCATGACTCACGCGCTCCGTCCGTCCCCGTTCCGCCAACTTCTCGTTGATCAAGGTGGCCCATCGCTCGCGGGCCCGCTCGACCCACTCTGATCCATGAAACGTCCGGCTCTTCGGCGCGCCGCCGCGCGCAGGATCGCGTGAATTCGCGCGCCGGAACCAATCGTCACGATCACGCTCGAGGCCATCATTCCGGCGTTCGGAAAACATCAGATGCGCGTGCGGATTGTGATCGTGTCCGTGCTCGTCCAGACCGGCGTGAATCGCCAGCGTATACGGGAGCCGCTCCTCATCAGTCAGTTCGTGCGCGAAGGCGCGCGCCAGCTCCAAGCGATCGTCCAGGCTCAGCTCGCGCGGCAGCGCGAAATCCGCGGCCACAT
>JBOGIZ010000658.1:0-1955 GCA_050747805.1 Vicinamibacterales bacterium
CGCGCGGGAGCGCGGCGCGGAAACTCCCGGCGCACGCCGCGCAGCGTCGCGATCTCGCGCGCGAGTTCGCGTGTGAGGAATGCCCGGCGCTGGCGCACCTGCACTTCGAACACGCCGGGCCGGGCGAGCCACGAGAGCGCCATCCAGGTGAGAAACGGCGGACGGTCCCGCGCGGTCGTCCACGATTCCGCGCCGAGCGCATCCGCGAGCGCCGTCCGGCCCGGGCGCGTCGTCTCGTACACCTGCCGCTCGGGACCGCCGGCCGGCTCGGCGCTCGCAGCCGCGCGAATCAGATCGAGCCGCGCGAGCTTGTCGAGCGAGTAGTAAATCTGCGGCCGCGAGACCGCTGCCCAGTCGCGCACCTGCCGCCGCTCCAGTTCGGCATTGACCTCGTATCCGTGGCGCGGGCGCTCCGCGAGCAGGCTCAGGACGACGAGGTCGGGCGTCGTGAGCGGGTCCCGCTTGACACGTCTGGATGGCATGTAGTCTAATTTAGACTACTGGAGGCCAAGATGCAACTTATCGCCGTCTGTGCCGCGCTCGCCGCCCTCGCCGCCGCTCATTCGCCCGCTCCCGAACCGGCCCCCGCTCTCAAGTTCGACAACATCCGGCTGCTCGTCACGAATTTCGACGAGACGTTCGTCTTTTATCGGGACGTCCTGGGGCTGACGCCCACATGGGGAAAGCCGGGAGAGAACTACGCTTCGTTCGCATTCCTTGGCGGCACGCAACTCGCCCTCTTCAAGCGCCAGTTGATGGCCGAGGCCGTGGGCGCGGCGTCAAAGCCTGCCACGCGCGCGGAGCAGGATACGGCGGCTCTGATTCTGACGGTCGACGACGTCGATGCGGAGTACGCCCGTCTGACGGCGAAGGGCGCGCGGTTCATCGCGCCGCCGCAGAATCAGGACGCCTGGGGCATCCGCGCGGCGCACCTGCGCGATCCCGACGGCAATCTCATCGAGATCTTTTCGCCGTTGAAAAAGTGAGCGGCTATTCCCGCCGCCGCTGCCATCCCATGCCGATCGAGACGACGATGGATGGCGCGTAGCGGCGGCCCGCGAACGCGGTCGACGACGCCAGGCCGCTATACGTGAACGTCTGGCCGATCACGCGGTAGAAGGGGAGCGACGTGTCAGCCTGGACGAACAACCGCATCGTCGTCGAGCGCGGCAGCTCGTAGCCAACGGTCAGCTCGCCTTGAAGGCCGCTGCCGCTCCACGTAGAAGATGAGTCCGGCGACGACGTCCTGGCCAGCGACGTGACGCCCCAGCCGACGCCGCCGCCGACATAGGCGGTCGCATTCGCCTTCGGCTTCGCAAAATAGAGCGCTTCGAGTTTGAGCAGAGACGCCGCTGACGCGCCGGACTCTTCGGGAACGTTATTGGAGGAGGGCAGCTGCTCGTTGAGAAACGAGATGTCGAGTCCGAACGAGTCGATTTCGGCCCGGTAGCCGAAACCGAACGCCGGACCCGCCGAACCTCCGGTCGCCGTCGTGGCGCCGTAGCCCAGGCGCGCGTACCCGAACGAACCACTCTGCACGCGCGTTGGTGAAGCGTTGACGGCGACGCAGACGGCCGGATCTGGCGGGTTGCCGCAGTCCTGCGCGGCAGCGACCGATGCAAACGATCCGAGCACGAGCGCGAACGCGCAGATCGGCACGGCTTTCATGACTGCTCCTGACTGGCCTCTTCTTTCGTCGGCCGTCAGGTAAGGCGAAAACCGGTGCGGGTCTGGCTCACCGCCGATAGCCCCAACGAGCGGCAGACCGTCTGGCGTTGTTGCGAACAAACCTTTCCGTGCGTATTCAGGCGTCCGGCCGGCGAGCGCCGGATAGCGTCGTTTTACGAAGGCGGCCACATGATTGACACGCGGCCATCGGCGCATAAAGCGCTGAAGACCGACATCGCGAAGTTCATCGGCGAGACGATGAGCGCGCACCCGCACGCGGATCTCGG
>JBOGIZ010000659.1:0-2216 GCA_050747805.1 Vicinamibacterales bacterium
GGTTCGGCATGGGCCAGCGTTCGAAGCGCTACGCGCTGATCGCCAAGGACGGCAAGGTCGAGCAGCTGCTCATCGATCCGGCCGGCCTGGAGCACTCGAGCGCCGAGTCGGTTCTGTCGAAGCTCTAACAGTCCGTATCTGGAAAGGCCCAGTGTGCTTCGAGACGCCCCTTCGGGGCTCCTCAGCACGAACGGATTTCTTGGGTTCCGTTCACCCTGAGGAGGCGCGAAGCGCCGTCTCGAAGGGCCCGTCGCGTTTTTTCAACGGGCTGCCAACGCCGGCGGCGCTCCAGCGCGTGGTGCGAATGGCGCGTCGTCGATCGTCCCCGAGGCGGGCGCGTGGACGATAGGCGCGCCGCGCGCCGGCAGGCGCAGTGGCGCCGCGCCGCGATGACGCTCGGCGTTCTGCTGCCGGTCCTGGCGTACGTCGTCTATGCGAGCCTTCAGGCGGGCGGCGTGACGTGCGAGGTCTGCATCACCTTCGAGGGGCGCGACGCCTGCCGAACGGTGCAGAGCAAAACCGCCGAGGACAGCACGCGCGGCGCGATCACCAACACCTGCGCGTTGCTCGCTTCGGGCGTCACCGATTCGCTGCGCTGCGAGCGCACGCGGCCGCGCAAGGTCGAATGCCACTGAGACCGCGCGCCGCCGGTCGGCGGCACGTGTCCGAGGTCGATACGAACGAGAGGGTACAAGGTGAGCCGGCGCGACGGCGGCGATATCTCGCCGCGTCCGTCTGTCTCGCGCTGGCGGCCTGCTCGCCGCCGATCCGGCAATACGACATTCGGGATCGTCCCCTCTCCTGCGACGACGCCAACCGGCTCACGTATCGGACGCTCGAGGCCATGCGCTTCAAAGTGACCGACTTCGCGCCCGCCGCCCCCGGGGAACGCGGCGTGATCAAAGCCAGCCGTGCGGCCTCCGGCGACGGCGATCGGTCACAAACCGTCACGGCGACGATCACCTGCGCGCCGTCGGGCGCCGCGATCGATGCCAGCGAGGATTATCACTGGCTCGATCAGCTCGATTTCAAGCGCGCCTTCTATCAATCATTCGTCAACGTCGAATCGATGCACGCGGGGCGCACCGAGCTCGACAAGGAAAACCTCGCCGGCACCGCGCCGGAATCGCAGCAGCGCCGCGATCTCAAGGTGATCGTGACGCCGCAGCGCGGCCAGTCGGCGAAGCTCGACTTCGCCTTCGATCTGGACGCGGCCGGCGTGTTGCCGATCCGCATCGACATCAGCAACCTCACCGAACGGACCTACACCATCGATCCCTCCGCCGTTCGGCTGACCCGTGCCGATCGCGAGCGCGTCGTCGCCCTGACCCCCGCCGCGGCCGCCGCGCAGATCGCGGGCGCCGTCCACGGCGATCCGCCGCGGCCCGTGACGACCCTCAGCCGCGACGCCATCGCGGCCGCGCTCGCCCAACACGCGCTCAGCGCCGCCGCGGTGGCTCCGGGTACCTAGCGCGTGGGCTTTCTCTACTTTCCGCTCGCCCAGTACGTCGCCGCGCGCGTCGTGTTGACGGATCGGGAGAGCGGCGAAGACGAGGGCGTCAGCGTCGAGTTTTGAGACCGGCGCCGCTCGGCCGCCCCGCCGAACGAACGTCTGTCGAATGTCTTGACCCCCAGCAGTTCGGCAGGAATACTTCTACTTCATGCACGGAAACGGAGATGAGTGAGAGGCGTTCCCCCAATCCCGCCAAAACGCCCGTCGAGAAGCCGCGGTGGCGGCAGAATGTCGAATCGATCGGCCTGGCCCTGCTGATCGCGTTGGCCGTGCGGTCGTCGGTCGTCCAGGCCTTCTGGGTACCGTCCGGTTCGATGCTGCCGACCATCCAGATCGGTGATCATATCTTCGTCAACAAGATGGCATACGCGGTCCATGTGCCGATCATCGGCACCGAGCTCTTCAAGACCGGCGCTCTGCACCGCGGCGACGTGGTCGTGTTCATCTCGCCGATCGATCCGGCGACCGACCTCATCAAACGGGTCATCGCCGTGCCTGGCGACACTGTAGAGATCCGCAGCAAACAGCTTTACGTCAACGGCGAGAAGGTTCCCGACCCGCACGCCTCGTTCACCGATGCCACGGTCATGCCGACCGGTCATCGGGACAACATGCCGCCGATGCAAGTCCCGGAAGGGAAGTTCTTCGTCATGGGCGACAACCGCGACCGCAGCTACGACAGCCGCTTCTGGGGATTCGTCAA
>JBOGIZ010000660.1:0-11084 GCA_050747805.1 Vicinamibacterales bacterium
TCCTCAAACGGCAGCTTCCGGACTCTCAAGACGCGCAGACGATCCTCGCCGACATCATCAAGGAAGCGAAGATGGCGAACGCGATCGTGCAGGAAGTGCTGGCGTTCGTGCGGCCGCTGAGGCTGAAGGTCGAGCATGTGGGCGTCGCCGATCTGCTGCGCGATGCCGTCGCCGGCGCGGAGGCGCACCCCAAGCGCGGCGACGTCGTCATTACGATCGACGCGCCGGAATCTCTCCGGCCGATCCAGGGGGATCCGCAGCAGCTGCGGCAGATTTTCACGAATCTGCTCGCGAATGCATTCGAGGCGCTGAACGGATCCGGCGCCGTCGCGATCCATGCAAGCGCCGTGGACGGCGACGACGATGCGACGGTGGGTGAACACACCGCGGTACCGGTCGTCGTCATCACGGTCGACGATGACGGTCCTGGCGTCGCGGCCGACATCGTCGACCAGATTTTCAGCCCGTTCTTTACGACCAAACCCCAGGGATCGGGGCTCGGACTCGCGATCGTCCGAAAGATCGTCGACGCGCACGATGGCCGAATCGACGTCGCCGCCCGGCCGCAGGGAGGCACCGTGTTTCGCGTGTCGCTGCCTGTGCGGCGAATCGTCGTGGGGTGACAGATCGCTGACGGTCAGCAATCGACAGACGCGAGTGAACCAGAGCGAACGAGCCACGCGAACGGCGCGAGCCGGTGAAGCGGCGAGCAAGTAAGCGTGCAGGGGAGTCCGAGGGGCGAGAGCCTCTCGGTTTAGAGAGGAACCTATGGGGCGGATTCTAGTCGCCGACGATCACGATTCGCTGCGGCGCGGCATCGTCCGCGCGTTGTCGGACGCGCAGCACGAAGTGGACGAGGCGCCGAACGGCAACGTCGCGATCGAAAAGCTGCACGAAGGGCAGTACGACGTCGTGTTGACCGATCTGAAGATGGGCGGCAGCGACGGCCTCGACGTTCTGCGGACGGCAAAGGCGCTGCATCCGACGAGCGCGGTGATCCTGATGACCGCGTTTGGATCGGTCCACACGGCGGTCGAGGCGATGAAAATCGGCGCCTTCGATTACGTGCAGAAGCCGTTTGAAATCGAGGAGATGGAGCTGAAGGTCGAGAAGGCCCTCGAGCACCGTCGCCTCAAGCACGAGATCGAGTACCTCCGCCACACGCAGCAGGACATCTACGATTTCGATCGGATTGTCGGCGCGAGCGGCGCCTTGCAGTCGGTGCTCGCGATCGTCAAGAAGGTCGCCAAGAGCAACACGACGGTGCTCATCCGCGGCGAAACGGGGACGGGCAAGGAGCTCATCGCCGGCGCCATCCATCACAACTCGCTCAGAGCCACCCGCAACTTCGTCAAGGTGAACTGCGCGGCGCTGCAGGAGAACCTGCTCGAATCGGAGCTGTTCGGGCACGAAAAAGGCGCGTTCACGGGCGCCGACAAACAGCGCGTGGGCCGGTTCGAGCAGGCGGACGGCGGCACGCTGTTTCTCGACGAAGTCGGCGACATGAGCGCGAACACGCAGGCAAAAATCCTGCGCGTGCTCCAGGAGCACTAGTTCGAGCGCCTCGGCGGTACGCGTACGCTGCGCACCGACGTCCGGATCATCGCGGCGACCAACCGCAGCCTGCCGCAGATGGTCGCGAGCGGACAGTTCCGCGAAGACCTGTACTACCGCCTGAACGTGGTCTCGATCGACATGCCGCCGCTGCGCGAACGCAAAGACGACATCGCGGCGCTGGCGATGTTCTTCCTGCGGCGCTTCGCCGGAGAGCTGAAGAAGCGGCTCGACGGCCTGTCGCCCGACGCGCACAAACTGCTGATGCGCTACAACTGGCCGGGGAACATCCGCGAGCTGGAAAACTCGATCGAGCGCGCGGTGCTGCTCGCGGAAGGTCCGCAGCTGTCGAGCGCAGACCTGCGGCTCGGCGAGCTGTCGACGTCGGCGCCCTCAAACGAGGGCAGCCCGGTCGTCAAGATTCCGCCGACCGGCATTCCGCTCGAAGAGATCGAGCGGCAGGCGCTGATCGAAGCGCTCAAGATGTCGAACTGGGTGCAGAAAGACGCCGCCGAGCTGCTCAGCATCAGCCCGCGCGTGATGAATTACAAAATCAAGACGCTCGCGATCGAATATCCGAAGGGCCGGCGGATCGTCGAGGTCGCGTAGGCACGGCACGCGCCCGACGCCCTACGCTTTCGGGTGCGCCTTCCGGTAGGTTTCAATCAACTGCGCGGCGTTCACGTGGGTGTAGCGCTGCGTGGTGCTGAGGCGCGAATGCCCGAGCAGCTCCTGAATGGCGCGCAGATCGGCGCCGGCTTCGAGCAGATGCGTCGCAAACGAGTGGCGCAGGGCGTGCGGGCTGATGCCGAAGCGCGTGCTGCAAAGCGTGACGTAGTGGCGAACCAGCTTGTCGACGCTCCGCGTCGAGAGCCGCGTCCCGCGATAGTTCAGGAACAGCGGCTCGGCTGGCGGCAGGTTCCGCCGGCGGTTCCCGCGAGAGAGGAGCCGGGGGTCTGACCCCGGTCTGACCCCGGTCTGACCCCGGTCTGACCCCGCCCTGACCGCTTCCCGGTCGGCGAGCCACGCGCGCAAGGCCGTGGCGGCCGACTGATTGAACGGGACGATGCGCTCTTTGCGCCCTTTGCCGAGGACGCGCACGACACGGCCCGAGAGATTCACGTCGGCGAGATCGAGGCCCACCAGTTCGCTCAGCCGCAGTCCCGACGCGTAAAACAATTCGAGAATGGCCTTGTCGCGGCGGCCGAGCGGCGCCGTCGTGTCCGGCGTCTCGAGCAGCTTCGACATCTCCTCGATCGCAAGGTGATGAGGGATGCGCTGCTCGCGCCGCGGCGCGCCGACCAGCGCGGCCGGATCTGTATCGAGCACCCCTTCACGGCGAAGGTACCGGCCGAACGCGCGGATCGCCGACAGCTTCCGAGCGGCCGAGGCTTTCGAATTACCGCGCCGCGACAGATCGGCGAGAAACCCGCGCGCGCCGGCCTGATTCAGATCCGCGGGCGCGAGCGCGGAGACGCGCCGATCCAGCTTTGCGGCGACGAATTCGAGATATTGCGACAGATCGCTCTCGTAGGCGCGCACGGTATGTGCGGACGCGTCGTCGTTCAACGCCAGGAATGCGACGAACCCCTTGAGATGGTCTCTCATGATCGGGCCGGAAGGCCCGCGTTTACGGAGCCGATGCCGCGCACGTCTTCAGCCCGGCCTGCCAGCGCTCGAGATCGTTCAGCGCGCGTTCCGACAGCGCGAGATTCCGCTCCTTTTTTCCGCGCGGCGCCCTCTCGAGCGGCGGCAGCAGACCGAATGCAATATTCGACGGCACGTAGTGTTTCGGATCGGCGTGCGAGGCGTAATAGCCCAGCGCGCCGATCGCCGTCGTCCGCGGCGGCGCGGAGGGAGGCTCATCGAGCACGAGCGCGGCTGCGTTCAGGCCGGCGATCAGGCCCGACGCCGCGGACTCGACGTAGCCCTCGACACCCGACATCTGTCCGGCGAAGAACAGATCCTGGCGCATGCGCGTTTGCCACGTCTCGCGAAGCACGGTCGGCGCGTTGACGTACGTGTTGCGGTGAATCATGCCGAATCGCACGAACTCGGCGCCCTCGAGGCCAGGAATCATCCTGAGCACTCGGGCCTGCTCGCCCCATTTCATCTGCGTCTGGAAACCGACGAGACTGAAATGATCGCCCGCGATGTTGTCCTGGCGCAGCTGCACGACGGCATACGGCTCGCGTCCCGTACGCGGATCGCGCAAGCCGACCGGCTTCATCGGTCCGAACCGCAGGGTGTCGACGCCGCGCGCCGCCATGACTTCGATCGGCAGACAGCCCTCGAAGAACTTCGGCTGGTCGAACTCGTGGATGCCGGCTTTTTCAGCCGACATGAGCGCGTCATGGAACCGCCCGTACTCCTCCCGAGTGAAGGGGCAATTCAGATAGTCCCCTTGCCCATCGTCCACGCCGCAGGCGTCAGGGGCGCCTGAGCTCCGGTCGGGAGATCGTCCGAGAGCGGGGTCCGGGGCCGGATTGGGCGGATCTGGAGGGACGGTCGCCGTTTCGGTCGATCCGAGGGCCCGTCCCCCAAGGCTGCGGCCCCATCGCGACGCGCGGTAGACCTTGGAACGATCGATCGTCTCGGCCAGGACGATCGGACTGATCGCGTCGTAGAAATAGAGCTGCGCCGACCCGACAATCGCCGCGACTTCAGCCGCCAGCGCGTCGGACGTCAGCGGACCTGTGGCAAGAATCACGGGGCCGTCGGCGTCCGAGGGGATGGACGTGACTTCGCCGCGGCGGATGCTGATGAGCGGATGCGCACCGAGGGCCTCGGTGACGCGCGACGAGAACCGATCGCGATCGACGGCCAACGCGGCGCCCGCAGGCACGCGCGTCTCGTCGGCAGAGCGCATCACGAGCGATCCGAGCCGCCGCATCTCTTCCTTCAGCAGACCGACGGCGTTATCGAGTTTGTCCCCGCGAAATGAATTCGAACAGACGAGCTCCGCGAGACCGTCGGTCTTGTGGACGGCGGTCGGCCTGAGCGGCCGCATCTCGTGCAGGACGACCGGGACGCCGCGCGACGCGGCCTGCCAGGCGGCTTCGCATCCGGCAAGACCGCCACCGGCGATGGTGATACGTGCCATTGGTGAATTGGTGAATTGGTGAATTGGTGAATTGGTGAGTTGGTGATGTGGTGAATTGAATTGGTGAATTGGTGAATTGTAGCCGGAATACAATTCGCCGATTCAATTCACGAGATCACCAACTCACCAATTGCCAGAATCCCCCACTACGCCGTGGTCAGTTCTTCGGACCTCACATACTCGCAGTCCTTGCTGTTGCACACGAGCTGGCGGCCGTGCTTCTTCGTGATCTTCTCCACGAGGAACGGCGCGCCGCAGTCGGGGCATTTCTCGGCGACGGGCTTGTTCCACAGCGTGAAATCGCAGTCCGGATAGTTCGCGCAGCCGTAGAACACTTTTCCGCGCCGCGACTTCCGCTCGACGATGTCGCCGCCGTCTTTCGGGCAGAGGACGCCCGTGGATTTCTGCTTCACGTACCGGCAGGCCGGATAGTTGGTGCACGCGGTGAACTCGCCGAAGCGCCCGTGCTTCAACACGAGATTGGATCCGCACTTCGGACATTTCTCGTCGAGGATTTGATCGGGCCGCGCCGCGGTCATGCCCTGCTTCGTCGCGATCAGCTTTCTCGTGGTCTTGCACTCGGGATAGCCCGTGCAGGCGAGGAACTGGCCGAAGCGGCCGCGCTTGACGACCATCGGCTTCCCGCAGTTCTCGCACGTCTCCTCGATGTCGCCTTCGGCGCCGGGTTCCGGGACCTCCAGCTCGCGCGTGTTCCCGCACTCGGGATACCCGCTGCACGCCAGGAACAACCCGAACTTGCCGGCCTTGATGACCATCGGCTTGCCGCACTTGTCGCACGCGACAGGCGGCTCGGGTTCGTACCCTTCCTTGACGTTCGGCATGTCCTTCTCGGCGCGCCGCAGATCCTTCTGGAACTTCTTGTAAAAGCTCGAAAGCGTGGACTCGTAATCCGACGTTCCCGATTCGATCTTGTCGAGATCCTCCTCGAGCTCGCGCGTGTAGTTCACGTCGAGGATGTCGTCGAACGCCGGACTCAACAGCTTCTCGACGAGCATCAGCCCCAGCATCGTCGGCTTGAACTTGCCTTCGAGCTTGTTCACGTACTCGCGCGCCTGAATCACGCCGATGATCGACGCATACGTGGACGGACGTCCGATGCCGTTTTCTTCGAGCGCCTTGACGAGCGTGGCTTCCGTGTAGCGCGGCGGCGGCTGCGTGAATTTCTGTTCCGGCGTGAGCTCGCGCAGCGTGAGCACGTCGCCCTGCGAAAGCGCGGGCAGCAATCCCGACGTGTCCTCGTCTTCGGCGGACTGCGCATCTGGCCCTGGACCCGTGCGCTCGTCCTCGTTGGCGGCCGCGCCGGCCGGCTGATTGTAGACGGCCATCCAGCCCGCAAATGTCGGGACCGATCCCTTCACGCGGAACAGATACCGGGCGGCGGTGATGTCGACCGTCGTGTCGTCGAACGTCGCCGGCACCATCTGGGACGCGACGAAACGGTTCCATATCAGGCGATAGAGAGAGTACTGATCGCCGGTCAGATGCGCGCGGACCTCGTCCGGGTGGTATTGCATCGACGTTGGACGAATCGCTTCGTGGGCATCCTGCGCGTCGGCCTTTGCGCGATATATATTCGCCTTCTCCGGCACGTACTCCGCGCCGTACCGGCCGGCCACGAATTGCCGCACCTCACCCAGCGCCTGCTCGGAGACGCGGGTGGAATCCGTGCGCATATAGGTGATGAGACCGACCGACCCTTCGCCTGGCAGCTCGACGCCCTCGTACAGCTGCTGCGCGATCATCATCGTCTTCTTCACCGGGAAGCGCGATGCCTGCTGTAATTTGCTCGTGATGAACGGCGGAACGGCGTGCTTCTTCCGCTCCTTCGTGGTCACCGAGTCGACGACCCACCGGGCGTTGTTCAGATCGGCGAGGATCGCGTTGGCTTCCGTGTCGTTGCCGACTTTGACGCCGGCGCCGTCCTTCTTGAGCAGCCGCGCGTCGAACTCGGGGGGGACTGGACCGGCGAGCCGCGCCGTGATGTTCCAGTACTCTTCAGGCACGAAGCGCTCGATCTCGCGCTCGCGATCGCATACGAGTTTGAGCGCCACCGACTGCACGCGTCCGGCACTCAGGCCCCGGCGCACCTTGTCCCACAGCAGCGGACTGATCTTGTAGCCGACCAGGCGATCGAGTACCCGCCGCGCCTGCTGCGCGTCGACCATCTTCTTATCGATAGTGGTGGGGTGGTCGAGCGCGGAGAGCACGCCCTTCTTCGTGATCTCGTTGAACATCAACCGGCGGATCTTTTTCCGGTTTCCGCTTCCGAGCTCCTCCGCCAGGTGCCAGCCGATCGCTTCGCCTTCGCGGTCGGGGTCGGTTGCGACGAAGATCTCGCTTGCCTTCTTGGCTTCCTCCTTCAGCTCCTTGAGGACCTTCTTGCGGCTGGCGATGACCTCGTACGAGGGCTCAAATCCGTCATCGATGTCCACGCCCAGCTTGCTCTTGGGAAGGTCGCGGACATGGCCCATCGACGCGACAACTTTGTAATCGCGACCCAAATATTTGTTGATCGTCTTCGCCTTTGCCGGCGATTCGACCACCACGAGTGCCTTTGCCATAACAGATTTCCACCGGGTACGCTGCCCGATCAGCTTTTTTGTAGGGGCGCCAGTGCATAGCGCCCGCCAGCTACCCTGACCAGCTCGCCGCGCATCTCCCACTCGGTCAGCCGGGGGAGTAACCGTGCGCCGGCTATACCCAGCGTAAACGACAATTCGTCAAGATCATACGCCTCACCGGGCGTCATGCTTGCCAGTAACGGGTCTGTTTTCTTTAACTTACTGGAAATTTCGCGACCGGGAATAGCCGATCCGGCTGAGCCGGGCCCAGCAGGCCAGCCCAGCTCCTCAAGAATATCGTCCGCAGACTCGACGACCTTTGCTCCGTCCTTCAGCAGGGCGTGAGAGCCCCGATTGCGGCCGCCAAGGACGCTTCCAGGGACGGCCATGACGTCCCGGCCCTGCTCCAGGGCGCACCGGGCGGTAATGAGCGACCCGCTCTTCTCGGAGGCTTCGACGACCACCACGGCCAGGGAGATCCCGCTAATGAGGCGATTCCTGGCCGGAAAGTGCTCAGGGAGCGGCGGAGCGCCAGGTCCAAGCTCGCTCACTACAGCCCCATCCCGGCAGACCTCCCCAGCGAGGGCCTCGTGCTCTCGGGGGTACACCACATCCGGTCCGCTGCCCAGCACAGCCACGGTCGCGCCGCCCGCCGCCAGGCAGCCCCGATGTGCCGCCCCATCGGCCCCTCTCGCCAGTCCTGACACCACCAGTAGCCCGTGATCGGCAATTTCTCCACCGAGTCGAGCCGCCACTTCCAGCGCGTATGGGGACGCTGCACGTGAACCGATGATCGCGACCGCAGCCCTGGACAATGCCTCGACACGTCCTCTCACCCACAACACCGGCGGCGGATCGGCGATCGTCCGCAAGAGCGGCGGATAGCGGTCATCGTCTACTGGCAGGGGAAGAATACCGAGCCGGGCGGCATCATCGAGCAAGCGAGCGGCCTCGCGCCGGGCGGCGGTGGCGATAACGGGGCGATCGCCGCCGACCCCGCATGCGTCGATGACGTGCTCGACAGTTAACGCGGGCGCGGCGCCGTGCTCGCGCAGATCCTTGAACGCGGCCGCGACCCGGCTGCGGCCGACGCCCGGAAGCAGTGAGATGGCGACCGCCTCGTGAAGATCCATGCCGACCCTCGCGCGACCCGCCGGACGTGCTGCCCCAAAATACGAAAGGGTCGCAGCCGCGCTGTCGCGAGACAGCCAATCGGCCGGACCCTCCGTCCTTAATTATAGGCATCCGCGTCTTCTGGGTGCAACGCCGCCGCTGACGCGGCGCGACGCCGTTTACATAAGACGGCGAAATTCAAGGCGATCCCAGCGGGCAGCCAGAGCCTCGTCCATGGTACGCCCATTGCTCCCACAGCGAGCCCGGAAGCTGCTATATTGGCCTTCTACCTCATGGTACAGCGCAGATTCATCGCGCTCATCGTTTTGATTCTTCTCGCCGCGCCGGCGGCCGCTTTTGCCAGCGACCGCGACAAAGCGCGCGAGCAGGTCGAGTTCGGGATCAAGGTCGCGCAGAACGGTTTGTGGAGCGAAGCGTTGTACCGTTGGGAAAAGGCCACATCGCTCGACCCGACCTACGCCGCCGCCTGGAACGATCTGGCGATTGCTTACGAACACTCTGGCCGCTTCGACGATGCGAAGAAGGCGTACGACAAGGCGCTGCAGCTTGATCCGAGCAACACGATGATCAAGCAGAACTACGATCTCTTCAAAGAAATCAATGACCGCGCGAAACGCCGCACTGGCAAGTAGCTGGATCATCGCAGGACTGTTCGCGCTGGCGGGCTGCGCCAGCTACTACGAGATCCCGATCGAAACGCCCATTCAAGCCAAAATGGACGTCTCGGGATTCCAGCGCGTGCTGGTGGCCGGGTTCATCAGTGGCGGCACCGACGACGTCGACGCGAACCAGGAAACGGTGCGGCTGTTGAGAAGCCAGCTGCGCACCAAATCATCGCTGCGCGTCATCGAGGCCGACGTGCTGCCGCTGACCGAGATCGCCGCCGAGCAGGCGAAGGAAAACGGTACCGACGCAGCGCCCGCGACAGAGCCTGCGGCCGCCGCACCGGACGGAGCCGCCGCCATCCAGCCTGTGCCCGGACTTCCCGCGGCCGACGCCACCAAGCCGGCCGAAACGTCCACGCCGAAGGCGGCGGACGCGAAGAAGACCGAGCCCGCGATCAAAAACGAGAAGGACCTCGCTAAGTACGACAAGGTGTTCGCCGACGCCGCGTACTGGAAGCGCCTCGGCGAGGAATATCAGAATCCGCTCATCATCACCGGCGCCGTCCTGTTCACGCCGCTCGAGACCGCGGGCTTCGTCAACCAGGTCGTCGAAACCTACGATCAGTTCGGGCGGCAACAGGTGACGCCGCAGCGCACGTATCAGCAGCGGAAAGGCTTCTCGCTCTCGCCGCGATTCGTGTTCATCGACGGGCGCACCGGCGCGGTGCTCTACTCCGAGTCGTTCCACGAAGAGCGGCTGTACGCCGCCTCGCAAACCGTCCCGGCTCTCTCGACCTATTTCGAGCTGATGGACTCGATCATGCCGAGTTTTCTCAGCACGATCAGCTCGCAGAGCATCAAAGGCACGCGCGTCCTGCTGAAGTAGCGCGTAAGGCCAAGAGCTAAGGTCAAGGGCTTATGAGGCTTACGGCGGCTTATGAGCCTTGAGCCCTGAGCCGTTTCCTGTTATCCTATCGTTTTGCCTCCACAGTGAAGGAGCCAGTTGTGGCGTTCGCAATCATTCAGAGCGGCGGCCGGCAGGTGAAAGTCGCGGCCGGGGCCGTGGTCGAAGTCGATCGCATCAACGCGCAGCCGGGCGATGAAGTGAGCATCGACCGCGTGCTGTTCGTCGAAAAAGACGGCGGCGAAGTGCTCGCCGGATCGCCCTTCGTCGCCAACGCGAAGATCCTCGCCGTGGTCGACGGAGAGTCGCGCGGCCCCAAGATTCGCGTGTTCAAGAAGAAACGCCGCAAGGGCATGCGCCGCACGAAGGGTCATCGCAGCACCTACACGCGGGTGCGCATTACGGACATCGTTCTCTAGCCATGGCACACAAAAAAGGACAGGGCAGCTCACGCAACGGCCGCGACAGCAATTCGCAGCGGCTCGGCGTCAAGCGCTTCGACGGCAACATCGTCACGGGCGGCTCGATCCTCGTCCGTCAGCGCGGACGCCGATTCCGCCCCGGCCTCAATGTCGGGCTCGGGAAAGACGACACGCTGTTTGCCAAGGTCGACGGCCGCGTCAAGTTCAGCGACCATGGCGCGCATGGCCGCGTCATCTCGGTTCACACACTCGAATAGGACCCGCCTGAACCGCCGCCGAGCAGCGGTGCCGGGCGCCAAGTCATGTTCGTCGACGAAGTCGAAATCCACGTCGCGGCCGGCCACGGCGGACGCGGGTGCATGAGCTTCCGCCGCGAGAAGTTCGTTCCGCGCGGCGGCCCGAACGGCGGCGACGGCGGACACGGCGGCAGCGTCTATCTCGTCGCCCGCAGCAATCTCAACACGCTGCTCAATTACCGATTCCAGCGCCTGTTCGAGGCGGGCCGCGGCGGCCACGGTCAAGGGTCGAACCGCACGGGCAAATCGGGCGGCGATATCACGCTCGAAGTGCCGATCGGCACGCAGGTGTTCGAGCGGACGGTCGATCCCGACTTCACCCAGGTCGCGGACCTGACCCGTGACGGCGAACGCGTCCTCCTCGCGAAGGGCGGGCTCGGTGGACGCGGGAACGCGCAGTTCGCCACGTCAACCAACCGCGCGCCGCGGCGGGCCGAGCCAGGGCTCCCCGGCGAGGAGAAGGATCTGCGGCTGCAGCTGAAGC
>JBOGIZ010000661.1:0-3586 GCA_050747805.1 Vicinamibacterales bacterium
ATCGAGATGACAGGCAGCACAATTGCCCTTCGATGGATCCTCGAAGACGCGAAGACCACGCAGTTCGGCGGCCGTGAGCGTCTCTCGGCCTTCCAGCCACCGGTCATAGCGGCTGCTGTAGGGATGAAACGACGGATCCTCCGCTTCAAACCTCGCGACCGCGAACAACGCCTCGTCGAGCACCGACGGTTGGCCCGGCGCGGTCGTCAGGGGTACGGCCGTGACGGTCGCCAGGCGCGCGGCATACCCGAAATGTCGGAGCTTGTCGCTCACCGCGGCGGCGTTGGCATTGGCCATCTCCACCGGGTTCATCAGAGGCGAGACGGCTTGCTCCTCGAACGAGTCCGCTCGGCCGTCCCAGAACAATCCGCCCCGCGGCACGAGCGGCGTTGACGTCGGCATTTCGGCGATCTTGCGCGGCGGCACGGACGCCGGCATCGTCGCAGCCACCGGCCCGCTGGCGTCCTCGCGGTCCGGCCCGATGGCGAACGGCGGCGTTCGATCGCTGTAGCGCAGGCTCGGAATGGCACGGACGGGGTCGCCCTGTGCAGCCTCGTCGAATCCCGGGAGCTTGAGCTGCGGTGGCGGCCCGTACGCGCGGGCGGGATCGTGACACGTCGCGCACGAGACAGCACCCGAACCTGAAAGCCGCGCATCGAAAAACATCTCGCGGCCGACGCGTGCGATCGGGGAGAGCGATCGTGCGGGAGGCCGCACGACGGACACTGGGTGCGGATTGTTCCCTATTGGCGAATGAGCTGGCCGGCCGGCGCACCGCGCGGTGACGATCGCGAGGATCACGATCGCGCCGCGGCGCACGCTAGCGTGGCACATGCCCAGCCGGCTGCGACACGGGTGTGCCTTGGGCTTCGTCGAGGTACACGCGGGCTGCCGCACCAGCGCCGTGAAAATCAAACATCGACTGGAACGTCCCGGCCGTCGCGTCGAAGGAACCGCCGTCCAGCCGCTCCCCTTTCAACCAATTGTCTTCGATGAAGCGGAGCACCGATGACTGCGTGGTGATCGCGTGGTCGATGTAATTCATCTTTGCCCACGGCGAGATCACCAGAAACGGCTGGCGTGTGCCCGGCCCGCACCGGCCGTTGACGGGACCTGCGCCTGTCACACCGGGAAGTTGTGCCGTGCGGCCCTTCTGCCCGCACTGCCCGAACCCGTTCACGCGATCGACCGGAGAAAATGAGCCGTTCTGTACCGGTGCGGTTTGGTGGTCGTACCAACCGTCGGAATCGTCATAAATAATGAGCACCGCCATATCGCGCCACTCCGGACGCGCCTGCAGAAAATTCAGCGTCTCGACCAGGAACGTCTGCTCATCGAGCGGATCCGAATAGCCGGCGTGCCCATCCTGATAACCCGAGGCCTTGAGGTACGACACCGCCGGAAAGTTGCCCGCCTTGACCGCGTCAAAGAAGTCATGCAGGTCGTATTGATGATTGGCGCCGTCGCGGTCCGAGCCAATGGCGTCGATCGACGATGGTCGCGTGTGCTGCGGATTCGCGGTGGAGGGATAGTACTGAAACGGTTCGTGGTGCGGGATGTAGTCGACCATGGAGATCCCGGTCACCTGCGATCGCGTCGTGCGACCACACCCCTTCTCCCCTGCCGTGTTCGCCGCCGTGAGATCGAATCCCCCTTCGAACCAGCCCCATGACACGTGCGCGGACGACAGCAGGTCACCGACGTTCCGACCGCTCATGCGCACGCTGTCATCAAACGGACTCGAGCAGATATCGCCGGCCGGCTCGATGTCGCTGATGAGCGTCTTTCCGCCCTGCCCGTCGTCCACGACGTAGGTCGAGTATGTAGTTTTCACCGCGACCGCCCCGTCGGTCTGGCCGGCAATCAGGTCGAGCGCTCCTGGTGTGGAAGGGCCATACACATCCGCGTAGGCGTTGTCGCTCATCGCGAAATGCTGCGCATAGGTCCACAGCGCCGTGACCGTGTTGCCATCGTAGTAGCCCATCACCTGCGCGGGCGAGGAGAAAGCGCCGGTCCCGCCAAGCATGCCGCGTCCGGTGTAGCGTGGAAACAGATCCGCGGCGCCGCCGTCGTAGGCCATCTGCTCGAGCGTGTAGTCGTGGCTCTCGCTCGACGTGGCGGCCTGGGCCCGCGCGAGACGGAAGGGATTCATCGCCACGGACCCGTTTTCGGTGTTCGTGAAGTTGGGATTCCGCGTCAGCAGAGCGGGCGTCAGGTTATTGACGGCCGGTGTTCCCGGTGCCGCTGCAAAGATTTGCTCGCCTTCAGCGTTTGAGGCATTTGGATAGGTGCCAAAGTAGTGATCAAATGAGACGTTCTCGTCGAAGATCACGACGAGATGCTTAATCGGGGTCGTCGTGGTCAGCGCGACGGCCTTGTCGCGACCGGCGGAGGCGCACGCGGCGCCCATCGCGGCGACGAGCACGCCAGTGCCAAGCCGCAGGTAACGCAACCGAGTCATCATCCTTCGGCTGTTCTATCCGAATGCCGTAACGTCCGCGTGACGGATCGCATCCGACCTTAGTTCCGGCGGGATCTGTTACACCGATGCGACGCGAACGTCACACATGGATCGACCGTGTAACGGCCGGCCTCACCGATCGGAAGAATCACCCGCTCTTAGATGGACAGCGACGGCCGCCACTCACAGGCAATCGCCGGCGAACTGTTACGCAAACGTCACGTGCGGCGCAGGACAAGCAGCCGGCTTCGATTACGATCGAATCTGAATTTCCGATGACGAACGACGCCCAGCCATCCACCGCGGCGCAGGTGGTCGCGGTGCTCGACATGGGCGCCAGCGCCGTCCGGCTCGTGATCGCGGAGGTCGCGCCGGGCCGTCCGCCGCGGGTGATGGAAGAAGCGTCGCGAGGCGTGCTCCTCGGGCGCGACTCATTCTCCAGCGGGGTCATCCGATCGCAGACGATCGACGCCACCGTGGCGGCGCTCGAGGGCTTTCGGCACATCATGGACGAATACGGCGTCCGCGAAGTGCGCGCCGTCGCAACGAGCGCCGTGCGTGAAGCGCGCAACGGCGAGCTGTTTCTGGATCGCATTCGCAGAAAAGCGGGGATCGCGTTCGACATCATCAACGAAGCCGAAGAGAGCCGCCTCGTCTATGAGGCGGTGCGGCACGCGCTTCGCGGCCACGCGTCGCTCAAGGGCGCGTGGACGCTGCTCACGGAGGTCGGCGGCGGCAGCACGAGCGCGATGCTCCTCCGCCGCGGTCAACCCAACCGCTCGGGCGTGTACGCGCTCGGCGCGGTGCGCCTACGCCAGCGGCTGGACCCGCGCCAACAACACCACGACCTCCAGGTCGCCCTGCTGAAGCGCTTTACGGCCAATGTCATCGACGAGATCAGGCTCGAGATTCCGCTTCGGCAGGTCGCGCAGATGATCGCGATCGGCGGAGACGTTCGTTTCGCGGCGTCGCAGATCCAGGAGCACGAAACACGCGACGGCGTCCGCGACATTCCGCGCGAGGCCTTCATCGCGTTCTGCGACGAAATCGAGCAGCTCGACGACGACAGCCTGGTCGATCGGTTCAGGCTGCCGGCCGTCGCGGCCGAAACGCTCGTGCCGGCGC
>JBOGIZ010000662.1:0-4197 GCA_050747805.1 Vicinamibacterales bacterium
TACGTCGTGACCTACGCGATCGGCATCTTTTTTCAGGCTGCCGTCGTTGCCGGCGCCACCGAGCGGATGCGGGGCGGCGACCCGACGGTCGGTTCCGCACTCGCGGCTGCCGGACGCCGCTTTGGGCCGATTTTCATGTGGGCCGTCGTCGCGGCGACTGTCGGCGTCCTGCTCAAGGCGATTCAGGATCGTGTCGGCTTCGTGGGCAAGATCGTGGCGGCACTGTTGGGTGCCGCATGGGCCCTCGCCACGTTCTTCGTCGTCCCCGTCCTGGTCCTCGAAGACCGATCGATTCCGGATTCGTTCAAGCGCTCGGTGAGCGTATTCCGGCAGACGTGGGGCGAAACCGTGGTCGGCGGAACGACGCTCGGCGCCGCGGCCGTCTGCGCGTGGCTCACATTGATTGCGATTACGGGACTGCTGGCAATGGCGATTGGCGTCGCAGCCGTGGCCGTCTTTTGCGTCGGCGCCGTCCTGCTGATGATCTTCTTCTCGGCGCTGCAGGGCGTTTACGTGGCATCGCTCTACCAATTCGCGACCAGCGGCGGCGCAACGCCGGGCATGGACCCAACGCTGCTCGGCCGGGCGTTCGTCCCAAAGAAACGCTGATCCGCACGGCGCCCGGATCGACAGGTACCAGCAAGGAAACCGAATTGACCGGCAGGACGCTCGGGTGGTTGCTGCTGATTGTTGTGGCCCTGACAACGATCGGCTGCGATCGGGTCACGAAGTACGCCGCAACGACGCGGCTCTCCGAAGCCCGCGACCGCTCTTACCTGGCAGACACGGTGCGACTCGAGTACGCCGAAAACTCGGGAGGATTTCTGAGCCTCGGCGCGAGCCTGCCGCCCATCGCTCGAACGGCGTTCTTCACGGTCGCTGCTGGACTGCTGTTGCTCGGACTCGTCTTGCTTGCGGTCCGCCGCTCCATCGGCGGACTCCCCGCGCTCGGCCTGACGCTTTTTGCGGCGGGCGGCGCGTCGAACTGGATCGATCGCATCGTCCGCGGGAGCGTCGTTGATTTCATGAATGTCGGCGTTGGATCCGTACGAACGGGCGTCTTCAATGTCGCGGATGTCGCCATCCTGTTCGGGGCCGGACTGTTCATCGTTTCGGAACTGCGCCGCGGCCGGGCTTCGAGCACCGAGTCGATGGAGTGGCGGTAGTATTCCTCCGGCTGACGTTCCGGTCGGCCGGTCCGATCGCGCGCCGACTGGGCCCGATCGGTCTCAACGTCGTCACGCGCGTGATGGGGATCCTGGTCAGTGCCACCGCGTTCGGGATGCTGGGTCACGGCATCGGCGGCCTGCTGCCAGGGCTGGCGCGCTAACGACTTGTGGCAGGATTGTGCCCTATCGGCGCCAAGCGTAGACCGGCACCGAGACCCACACGTTGAAACGCATTGCAGTCGACGACGACCGGTGGGCTCCGCATAATCCACGAGAACTCGAGGACTGTAGGTCACTCTCTTCTCGATGCTCGAGCGCTGTATGCCCACGTCCGCAGCTCTGCTCGAGCGGCAGGCGGACATTTCACCGGAGCGACAATGACTGAGACGACGTTGGCGGCCGGCTCGATCGGCATCGCCCTTGGGTTCTTGTTCGCCAGGATCGTTGCTGTTGAACGGAGACTCGACCGGCTGTCACGGCTGGAGGCGAAAGTCGACATCCTGTTGAAGCACTCGGGCCTCGAGTTCGACGCGTTCCACGGCGTGCCGCCGGAGGTCCGAGAGGCACTGGAGCGCGGCAAGACCATGCTCGCGATCAAGAGGTATCGTCAGGCGACAGGAAGGGGACTCAAGGACGCGAAGGCGTTTGTCGACGAGGTACGGCGTCGGCGCTTCACGGTAGACACAGGCTAATCGGCCACACTCATTGATTTTGGGTCCAGGTCCTATTCGATGGCCGCCATGATGGCGCCTGATTCCGATCGCCCGGTGCTCGTTCGGCGCGGCCAGTGGCTGAACGCGGCGACCTTGGCGTACAACAGCCTGGAAGGTCTACTGGCCATCGTCCTGGGACTGAATGCGGGCAGCGTTGCGTTGTTCAGCTTCGGAATCGACAGCGCGATTGAGGTTTCAGCAAGCATTGTCGCGCTTTGGCGTCTGGATGTGGACGTTGATCCCTTGCGCCGGGCACGGGTAGAACGGATCAGCCATCGTACGATTGGTTCTCTTTTCCTGGGAATCGCGCTCTACATTGCGGGCGACGGGGTCAACGCCCTCTTCCGACACCGCGGGCCGGAGACAAGCGTCTGGGGGATTGTCCTCGCCGCCGCGTCTCTGGTTGTCATGCCCTACCTTGCGCGGGAGAAGCGGCGGATTGGCCTTGCGCTGGGGAGTCGAGCGCTGGTGTCAGAATCGGGGCAGACGTCGCTGTGCACCTACCTGTCCGCTATTCTTCTTGCAGGTCTCCTCCTGAACGCCCTCGTGGGCTGGTGGTGGTCCGACCCGGTCGCTGCGCTCCTGATGGTGCCGATTATCGTCCGCGAAGGTATCCAGGGTCTTCGGGGTGACCCGGCGTGCCACGATGGCTGCCATTAGCGCGCGCCCGCTGTCTAACGCACGCCTTACCCCCGCAGCGCGATCAGCGTGGCAAGCGCCGCGACGTACGACAGCGTGGCATAGCCTCCAGCGAGCGCGACTCGGCCAGAAGGTGGCAGCCGTCTCCAGGCGAGCATCGGGTGGCAGATGACCGCGAGCGAACGTCCGAGCAGCAATGGCAGCGGCACTTCGACGGGTGAAGGCAATTCCTTCGCCAACCGCGCAGCGCAAGAAGCTGCCCGGATTCGATTCGGGTGGGCAATCGACGTCGTCTTCGGGGCAGAATTTTATCCTTCGATTGGTAGAGCGGCATACTCCAAAAACGTGACGGCCGACGCGCGGCTCAGCGGGCGACGTTAGGGAGCGAAAGCGGGCGATGACACACGGCGAGGCCCCGATTGAAGTCGTTCAATACGATCCGGCGTGGCCCGCTCTTTTCCGAGAGGAGCGCCGCGAGCTGCAGCGCGTTCTGGCTCCGTGGCTCGCGGGATCGATCGAGCACATCGGGAGCACCGCCGTGCCGGGCATTGCCGCCAAGCCGGTCATCGACATCATGGCTGGCGTCAGCAGTCTCGAGGCCTCGCGGCCAGCTATCGAGGCCGCCGCAACGCTGCGCTACTGCTACTTTCCGTATCAGCCGGATCTCGAGCACTGGTTCTGCAAGCCTTCGCCGGCGCTTCGAACACATCACTTGCATCTCGTGCCGGTTGGCAGCGCTCAGTGGGTTCGGCCGATTGCGTTTCGGGAGTACCTGAGGGTGCATTCAGACGTGGCGGCTGAATACGAGGAACTCAAGCGCGGATTGGCGTTACGTTTTCGGCTCGATCGGGAAGCGTACACCGACGCCAAGAGGCCGTTCATCGACGCGGTAACCGAGAAAGCGATCGCGGCCGGGTTTGGGCCTGCGCCGTCGCGTCCCTTTGCCCAGGATTTCCGCTGATAATAGCGGCGCGCCGTGCAACACACATCCAAAACCGCGCTGCTCGATGCCGACGGTCGCGTCTTGTCGTTCGGCCGTTCTCGATGACGTTCTCCCGCCGCGAGGTTTTGCTGCAACTGGCTGCGCTCACGGCCGGCGCCGCGCTGCCTCGTTCCGCACTTGCCGTTGCGGATCCGAATCCGCTCGACAGCACGATCGCCGATTACGTTGCCGGTCTCCGCAGCGGCCGATGGAGCGCAGCCGAGATCACGGCGCACGCGCTTCAGCGCTGCCGGACTGAAGGACTGGCGTGGCACGCGATCGACGTCCTGTCGCCGTCGGCTTTGGCTGACGCGCAGGCCGCCGACGATCGCCGCCGCCGTCGCACGACGCGCGGGCCGCTCGACGGCGTGCCCGTGTTCGCGAAGGCGATCTACGACATGAACGGGCTGCCGACGACCGCAGCGAACGCCGATTGGGCGCGACTGTTTCCGGAACCGGTGCGACGCAACGCGATCGAAGTGGCGCGGCTGCGCGGCGCCGGCGCGATCGTTCTCGGCAAGACGGCAGCAGACGACTTCGCCTATCGGGGCTTCGGCACGAGCAGCCACACGGGACAGGTCCGCAATCCGTACGATCCGACCGGCATGCGGACGCCGGGCGGCTCCCGCGCCGGATCCGCGGTGGCTGGCGCGGGCGGCATGGCGTTCGCCGCGCTCGGCACCGACGACGGCGG
>JBOGIZ010000663.1:0-1627 GCA_050747805.1 Vicinamibacterales bacterium
GCCCGCCGGAGCCCGTTCGCCGAGCGAGGCGCCCGTTCCGTCCAGCTGCAGGCAATCGCCATCTTCGAGCAGCAGCACATCGGCCGGCGCCGGCGTGCCGGCCGTGACCTGCCGCGCCCCGCGGGCGTGCTCGGCAAGCTGCCGATACTCTCCATGTATCGGCACGAAGTAGCGCGGCCTGACCAGGGAAAGCATAAGTTTCAGCTCTTCTTCGCTTCCGTGCCCCGAAACGTGCACGTGCTTGATGCCCTCGTAAACGACTTCGGCGCCCCGGCGGGCCACGTGGTTCATCACGCGCCCGATCGCCTTCTCGTTGCCGGGGATTTCGCGCGCCGAGAACACCACGACATCGTCGGGCTCGAGCTTGACGTGGCGGTGGTCGTCGATCGCGATTCTGGGCAGCGCCGCCTGCGGCTCGCCCTGCGAGCCCGTGCAGATGACGACGACGTCCTGGGACGGGAAACTCTTGACATCGCTGTCCTTGATCTGCACGCCCGTGGGAATGTGCAGACACCCGAGCCGCTCGCCGATCTGCGAGTTCTCGATCGCGCCGCGCCCCGTGAACGCCACCCGCCGATCGAACTGCGCCGCCAAATCCAGCAGAATCTGCATGCGGTACAGGCTCGACGCGAAGAGGGCGACGACGATGCGTCCCCGCGAGCTGGTGAAGATCTCCTCGAACGCGTCGATCACGTCGCGCTCCGAGCCGCTCACGCCTTTGCGTTCGATGTTCGTGCTGTCGGCCAGCAGCACGAGGACGCCGGCGGCGCCGAGCTCCGCGAGCCGGTGGAAATCGACGCATTCGCCGTCGAGCGGCGTCTGGTCGATCTTGAAATCGCCGGTATGCACCACGATGCCCGCCGGCGTCGTAATCGCCAGGGCGACGCAGTCGGGCATGCTGTGCGTGACACGCAGGAACTCGATCGTGAAGCTCCCGACCGTTATCCGATCGCGCGGACGTACCCGCGTCAGCCGGCCGCGCGACGCCTCGTCGTGCTCCTCGAGCTTCGTCTCCACGAGCGCCAGCGTCAGCGCCGTGCCATAAACGGGACCGTCCACGTAAGGCAGCACGTGCGGGACGGCGCCGATGTGGTCTTCGTGGCCGTGCGTCAGCACCAGCGCCTGCAGCCGGTACTGCTGTAGCTGCCGCAGGTCGGGAATGATCAGATCCACTCCGAGCAGCTCCGGCTCGGGAAACATCACGCCCGCGTCGACAAGGATGGCCGTGTCGCCGCACGCGACGACCATCATGTTCATGCCGAACTCGCCGAGCCCGCCAAGCGGAATCAATTCCAGCGGCGGCGCGCCGGCGGCGCCTGAATCCGGAGCGTGTATCAAGTGGTGAAGTCCCAGCCGTCGAGCCGTTCACAAGACTTTCGCCTGAGCGCGAAAGCGACACATGGGTCCACGCTGCGGCTGGCGCCGCAAGGCGAGCGAGTTCCCTCCGACCGACCGCTGGGACGGCCCGTCGGTTGTAAATAATTTCGCGCCAACTATAGCACGGCTCAGGCGTTAGAGCGTTTTCTGATCCGATGTAGTAACCGGGTAGCCGCAATGCGTGACGTAGTTCGTGCATTCCTCCGGCAGAAAGAGCGCGAGGGCGGCGCGGATCAACTCACAGACCTCG
>JBOGIZ010000664.1:0-3240 GCA_050747805.1 Vicinamibacterales bacterium
AGAAATACGCCGTCCGCGCCGGCGGCGGCACGAATCATCGGCACGCCCTCGACGACGGAATCCTGATCAAGGACAACCACGTGCGGCTTGCCGGCGGTGTGGCGGAGGCCGTTCGGCGCATGAAGGCGGCCAAGGCCGAAATGCCCATCGAGGTCGAAGCACAGACGCTGCAGCAGGTGGACGAGGCGCTCGCGGCCGGCGCCGACGTCATTCTGTTCGACAACATGTCCCTCGCCGACCTGCGTGCGGCCGTCCGCCGTGTCGCCGGGCGCGTTGAGACGGAAATTTCCGGCGGCGTCACGCTCGAGCGCATTCCAGAGCTGGCGACGACCGGCGCCAAATATGTCTCGATTGGCGCGCTGACGCACTCGGCTCCAGCTGCCGATTTGAGCTTCGAACTCGAATAGCGTTCGGGAGTTGAGAGTTGGCCGTTTCGGACCTTCCCGAAGAGTTCGCCGCAGCGCTTGACGCCACAGCAGGCGAACGCGGCGTGTTCGGCGCCCGCCTCGTCTATCACCAGGAAACATCGTCGACGAACGATCTGGCCGCGGCCGCGGCCGATCGGGGTGACCCCGAGGGCACGACGTTTGTCGCGTCCTCGCAGACGTCCGGCCGCGGGCGTCTCGGCCGAACCTGGATCTCTCCACCCGGGGCGGGCCTGTACATGTCCACGATCATCCGGCGCGTCGCGCTGGCACAGTGGATCACGCTCGCCGCCGGCGTCGCGGCCGCGGACGCGATCCGCGGAGCGACGGGTCTCCCAGTCCAGATCAAATGGCCCAACGACATCATCGCGATCGACGCGTCGGGGTTCCGCGGCCGACGGAAGCTGGCCGGCGTACTCGCGGAGGCGGCCTCCGGCGCGGCAGGCGTGCAGCACATCGTGCTCGGCATCGGCATCAACGTGCGGGCCGCCGTTCTTCCGCCGGACCTCGCCGCGAAGGCGTCGTCTGTCGAGGCGGAACTCGGGAGGACCGTCGACGCGGGGCTGCTGATGGCGGCGGTGCTCGCGGCTCTCCATGGCACGCTGCAGACGATCGAGGGGGGCGGCGCGCGCCCGCTGCTCGAGCGTTGGCACGCGCTGTCGCCGTCTGCGCACGGGTCGCCTATTGAATGGGATGCCGGCGGCGCGCGGCGAACCGGCGTGACCGCGGGTCTCGACTCCTACGGCGCGCTGCTGGCCTCCACCGGCGATCGCCTCGAGCGCATCGTCGCCGGTGAGGTAAGGTGGTTGTAGACAGGACGGTCATGCTGCTCGCACTCGACGTCGGCAACACAAACGTCACGATCGGAGTCTTTGAAGGCGCGCGGCTGGCGCACAGCTGGCGGCTCGCCGCTCTGCGCGAGCGAACCGGCGACGAGCTCGGGATTTTCGTGACGCGGCTGTTCGAACAGGCGAAGGTCGACATCCAGACAGTGACCGGTATCGCCGTCGCCTCGGTCGTGCCGCCACTCACGCGCCCGATGGAAGAGATGTGCGAGCGGTACTTTTCGCGAAGCGCGCTCGTCGTCGATGCGACCAACGCCGGCATGCCGGTGCGATATTCGCCGGTTGGAGACGTCGGGGCGGACCGCATCGTCAACGCGGTGGCGGCGCGCGAGAAGTACGGCCGCTCGCCCGAAGTGCCGCTGATCGTGGTCGACTTCGGCACCGGGACGACGTTCGACGTGGTGTCGTCGGCCGGGGAATATCTGGGCGGCGTGATCTGTCCGGGCATTGCGATTTCGGCGGAAGCGCTTTTTCAGCGCGCGGCGCGGCTGCCGCGCGTCGACGTCCGCAAGCCGCCGGCCGTGATCGGCCAGAACACGGTGGGCGCGATGCAGTCGGGTCTCTTTTACGGCTACGTCGACATGGTGGACGGATTGGTGGGGCGGATTCGGGGCGAGCTCGAAGGTGGCGCCGCCGCGTCCGTGATCGCGACGGGCGGACTGGCCGACGTGATCGCGGGCGAGTCGCTTGCGCTGCAGCACGTCGATCCGCATCTGACGCTCGATGGCCTGCGGCTGGTCTGGCAGCGGCATCAATGATCGACCGCGATGGATGACGCTGCCGAGTACTGTCGAGAGATCGAACGCTATCTGTGCCGGAAGAACGAAGGCCACCTCATTCGCATCGTCGGGCCGGTGTTCGAGCAGGTGTCTGGCTGGGCGGCGCAGCGCGTGCCGCTGGCGATCGCGTTTCGTGGAATCGATCGGTTCTGCGAACGCTATTACGCGAAGGGGCCGCGGCGGAGGCCGGTGCGAGTTGAGTTCTGCGAAGCCGACATACTCGAGATGTTTGATGACTGGCGACGCGCTGTTGGCGTGGCCGCGCCGGAGGCCGGCGATGAAGGCGACCGCGCGCCGCGCAAGGATTCCCTTCCGGCGCATCTCGATCGGACCATCAATCGGTTGACCGCGATGCGGGCCGGGCGCCACTCGGCCGCGGCGGATGCGCGCGTGGACGCGGCGGTTCGCGAACTCGACGCGATGCGCGGGCGCGCGAGAAACGCGCGGGGTGAGGCGCGCGCCCTTCTCCTCGAGCGGCTGGCGTCGCTCGATCGGGAATTGCTCGACGCCGCGCGCGAGGAGGTCCCCGCGGATCGCCGCGAGACCCTCCGGACCCAGGCGGAAGCGGAGATTCTTCCGTTCGCCGCGCGCATGGATCCGGAAGGCAGGCGCCAGGCGATCCATGCCGCCTTCGATCGTCTGCTGCGTGAGTCCGTCGGGCTCCCCAGTCTTTGTCTGGAGTAGTCGAGGCACGGCGCGGCGACCCACGAGCACCATGTCACTGTCAGAAGGCCAGCAGGTCGAGCTCCAGATCGAAAAGGCCGCCGCGGGTGGATGGATGATCGCGCGGTATCACGGCGAGGTGGTGCTGGTCCGGGGAGCCATTCCAGGCGAGCGCGTGCTCGCGCTCGTCGAACGCGCCGAGAAGCGGATGGCCTACGCGAGCGCGCGCGAGGTGCTCGATGCCTCACCCGATCGCCGCGATCCGGCGCCCGATCCTTCGTGCGGGGGCGCGTTGTATTCGCACATCGCCTATCCACGGCAGCTCACGATCAAGGCCGACGTGATTCGAGACGCATTCGCGCGCGTCGGACGTCATCGGTTGAACGATCCTCTCGATGTGGCGGGGTCGCCCGAGACCGGCTATCGCATGCGCGCGCGATTTCACGTCCGCGGACGGCGCGTCGGGTTCTACCGCGAAGGCACGCACCAGATCTGCGACGCGCGCGCGACAGGGCAGATGCGATCGGA
>JBOGIZ010000665.1:0-19321 GCA_050747805.1 Vicinamibacterales bacterium
CCAGGGCACCGTTGACGCATGCGATTCGAGGAGCGACAGGGCGCGAAGAAAATGCCGCGGTTCGCTGCCCCAGCAGCCGCGGATCTCGAGATGTTTGCGGTTGATCTGCCGGTGCGCGTTGATCGTGCTGTCACCGACGTCGGTGTAGTGTCCCGCGATGACGTAGCGGCCGCCGACCCGCGCCAGATCGAGGCCTTCGCCGATCGCCGCCGCCGCGCCGGCGGCTTCGATCACGACGTCGGCGCCTTCGCCGTGGCTCGCGGCAAGCACGGCATCGCGCCGGGCGTCCGGGCCGGTTCGCTCGAGATCGAGTACGACGTCGGCGCCCATGCGGTGGGCGAGGTCGAGCCGTGACGCCGGCGCGCCAATCGCGATGACGGCCGCGGCGCCCGCCAGACGCGCGAGCGCGATCGCGCTCAGGCCCACTGCGCCGGTGCCCTGCACGACAACGATGTCTCCGAGCTGCACGCCGGCGCGTTCGGCGATGTGCACGGCGGTCATGAGACCGCAGCCGCCGCCGATGTAATCGTCGAAGCCGACGCGAGCCGGCAGGCGCGCCATCGCGACGCCAGGCTCCAGATAAATCGCCTGCGACCATCCACCAAAGAGGCCTTCGGCCGCCGAATCGGTGATGCCGTAGACGCGGCGCGACTGGCAACGCGTGGGCGTGCGATGCACGGTGCAGGCGCGGCAGCGGCCGCAGGTGCGGTGCACGTCGAAAAAGACAACGCGGTCTCCCTCGCGAATGGACGATCCGTCGATGCCTTCTATCGTTCCCCGGAGCGATGCGATCGTGCCGGCAGAAACGTGGCCGGGAATGATGGGATACGGCACGCCGCTCAAGCGTCCGTGCCAGAGATGCACGTCGGTGCCGCACACCTCCGAGCACGCCGTCCTGAGGAGCGCGGCGCCGTCGGCCAGGTCGGGCCGCGGGAACTCGCGCACGTCGATCCGCGCGCGAGGCGCGGGCATCACCGCGGCAAGAATGGGTTCGCCCACGCGGCATACGTTATCCTTGAAGCGATGCGCTTTCCAACTCTGCCCTAGCCATGGACGTTCAATCCTGGCTGACGCTCGCGCTCGCGGACGCCGACGCGCGTGGACTCCCCGAGCTCAAACCGCTGCTCGAATCGCTGGCGCGATCCACGCAGGCGCTCCGCGACGCGGACATCGAGTTTCAACATCCAGGGACGAGGGACCAGGACCAGGGTCAAGGGACCAGTGACGAGGACGACGTGACTGGCGGTGTCCCTCGATGAGCCCGCTGCAGACTCCCGCCAGCCTGAGCGAGACGGCCGCGCTGATCGCCCGGCGAGACGTTTCACCCGTCGAGGTGACGCGCGCCTGTCTCGAGCGGATCGCCGCGGAGAATGACGCGCTGCGGGCGTTCATCACGGTGTGCCCGGAGGCGGCGCTGGCGGAGGCGGCGCGCGCCGAGCAGGAGATCGGCCGCGGCCGGTATCGCGGCGCGCTCCACGGCATTCCCGTCTCGGTCAAAGATCTCGTTGACGTCGCGGGCGTGCCCACGACCTCGGCCTCGAACCTGCCGCCGCGCCGTCCGGCGCACGATGCGCCGGTGGTCGCGAATCTCCGCCGCGCCGGGGCAATCGTGATCGGCAAGACAAACCTGCACGAATTCGCGTTCGGGACGACGGGTGACGAAACCGCGTTCGGCGCGATTCGCCATCCGCTCGATCGCACGCGGTCGGCGGGCGGATCGAGCAGCGGCGCTGCGGTGGCGCTGCTCGCCGGGATGTGCCTGGGGTCGATCGGAACCGATACGGGCGGCTCGATTCGCATTCCGGCCGCCGCCTGCGGGGTCGTCGGCCTGAAGCCGACGTTCGGCGAGCTTTCAACCGAGTCGGTCGTACCGCTCAGCGCGACGCTCGATCACGTGGGCCCGCTGGCATGGACCGTTGCGGATACCGGCGCGATGTTCCGCGCGATGCGCGACGGCGAGGCCGGCGACGCGCCCGCGCCTCGGCCGGCGCAGCTATGGCTCGGTATCCCAGCGCCGTACTTTCTCGAGAAACTCGACGCGGGTGTGCGCGCAAGTTTCGGCGCGGCGAGGATCGCGCTCGAGCAGGCGGGACACAGCGTCGCGGATCTCCACATCGCGCATGCCGCCCGGATCGCCGACGTGTACCTGCACATCGTCTTGCCCGAGGCGTCGTGGTACCACGCGCCATGGCTCGCGCGCCACCACGGCCTCTATTCGCCTGGCGTCCGGCTGCGGCTCGAGATGGGGCGCTACATCCTCGCGGAGGACTACCTGCGGGCGATGCACGCGAGGGACCTGCTTCGCCGCGCGGTCGATCGCGCGCTCGAAGGGCTCGACGCGCTGATGCTGCCGACGCTCCCGATTCCAGCGCCGCCGCTCGGCGCCGTGTCGGTGGACGTGGGAGAATCAAGGGAGCCGGTCCGGGCGATCATGCTGCGGCTGACGCAGCTGTTCGACATCACCGGCCATCCGGCGATCGCGCTGCCGTGCGGCCGCGGCGCCGACGGTCTTCCCCATTCGCTCCAGCTGGTGGGGCATCGCGGAGGGACCGATCGACTGCTCGAGATCGCCGCAATCGTCGAGGGTCAGATCCCTGGCGGCGTCGGATCGGTCGGCGGCGTGGCCGGGTGAATCTCCGGACGGTCGCTTGGATCCGGGTCGCGCGGTGGATCGGGAGCGTCGTTCTTCTTGGGGTCGCCGATCTCCGGCGCGGCAATGGGCGGCGGGGGCATTTCGGGTTTCGGCGGCTGTTCGATCATGCGTGTTCAGGCGTGCAACGGGCGCGCCGCAGACGGAGCGATGGTCACAATCAAGCACATTACGGTTCAGCAGGCTCATCAACAGCAATCGGCGGGAGCGGCCTACCTCGACGTCCGCTCGATTCCTGAGTTCCAGCAGGCGCATCCCACGGGTGCGTATAACGTGCCGTGGCTGCATCTCGATCCACGTACGCGCCAGATGCGCCCGAACCAGGATTTTGTGGATGTCGTGCGCGCGAATTTTCCAACCGACGCGGCGCTCGTCGTCGGCTGTCAGGCCGGCGCGCGATCCCAGCAGGCGTGCGAAGCCCTCATCAACGCGGGCTTCGACAACGTCACGAACGTGCTCGGCGGCTTTGGCGGATCGCCGCAGGGACACGCCGGATGGACGCAGGCGGGGCTGCCGATCGAAACCGCCGCGCCCGTGGATCACGAGTACCAGGCCCTGCAGGGCAACGCTGCCGGACCCCGCTAGCGCGTGCTCACTCGAGTCTTTCACCAGTGGGAGCGGCGCCTCGCGTCGGTCTCGACGGATCGCGTCGTTCGCCCGTTCGAGTGGGGCCTGGACTGGCTGGCCGATCAGCATCTCGGCCCAGGAGACCCGCGGACGCTCCTCCAGGAATGGGGCACGGCGACCATCGCGCGCAGCGACGCGTTCTATGCCGCCTCGCCCGCCGACGACTACCGGCTGCACGGCGATATTCTGACGTTTTCGAGCGCGCTCGAGACGCCGCACGTCGAGAACAATCTCGTGCGCGCGCGGCTGTTCCCCGACAACTCTCGCAGCGGGACGCGCCGCGCCGTGCTCGTGATGCCGCAGTGGAACGCCGATCCCGACGGACACGTCGGATTGTGCCGCCTGCTGAACAAGTTCGGCATTACGGCGCTCCGTCTCACGCTCCCATATCACGACGCGCGCATGCCGCCAGAGCTCACGCGCGCCGACTATATCGTCAGCGCCAACGTGGGCCGCACGGTGCAGGTGTGCCGCCAAGCGGTGCTCGATGCGCGGCGCGCGATCGCCTGGCTGCACGGACGCGGGTACGAGTCGCTGGGCCTGCTCGGCACCAGTCTCGGCTCGTGCCTCGCGATGCTGACGGCGGCGCACGAGCCGCTCGTGGGCACCGCGGCGCTCAATCACATCTCGCCGTATTTCGCCGACGTCGTGTGGGACGGCCTGTCGACCCGCCACGTGCGCCAGACGCTCGAAGGCAACGTGACACTGGATGAACTCCGCCGGATGTGGCTGCCGATCAGTCCGCTGCCGTTCCTGGAGCACGTCCGCGGCCGCAAGGTGCTGCTCATCTACGCGCGATACGATCTGACGTTCCCCGTCGATCTCTCGCGCGCGCTGGTGGACGCATTCCGGCGCCACGGCATCGATCACGACCTGACGGTGCTTCCGTGCGGCCACTACAGCACGGGCGTCACACCGTTCAAATGGATGGACGGTCTCGTCCTGTGCCGTTTTCTGAACCGGGCGCTTTGACGGCTACAGGTATTTGATGATGCCCTTGAAGGCATCGTAAAGCACGCCGGCAAGGGCCTTCATCATGGGTGACACGTCGCCCTGAGTGACCGCGTCGACACCGCTCGCGGTCGTCACCGGCTGGGTGATGCTCAGCCAGATCGCCGCCGCCGCCAGCGCGGCAACGAGCAGGCCGATCACCCCGAGCAGACTGAGGCTGAAGCGCGCGGAATTCATGCGCCGTGACGGTCAGTGTACACGACTCCTGCGGCTGAGCCGGACGAAGAAACAGACGATGGCTCAGACGTCGAGGACGATCTTGCCGAACTGCTCCTTGTCCTCGAGCCGGCGCTGTCCGTCGGCGGCGCGCGCCAGCGGAAAAACCGCGTCAACGGCGGGGCGAAGATCGCCCGAAAAGAAGAATCGCGCGGCGGCTTCGAGGTCGGCGAAGCGGCCCATGTAAGATCCGAGCAACGACAGCTGGCGCGCGAACAGGTGCCGCAGATCGACGGACGCGGACGCACCGGTGGTCGCGCCGCATGTGACGAGGCGGCCGCCTGTCGCCAGCGAGCGCACGCTGCGATCCCATGTGGCCTCGCCGACGTGCTCGATGACGATGTCGGCGCCGCGGCCGTTCGTCGCGTCTTTGAGCTGCCGCGAAAAATCGCCGTGATAGTGGTCGAACACGCGTTCGGCCCCGAGCGCCTGCGTCCGCTCGATCTTCGACGGCGCGGAGGTGGCGAACACGCGCGCGCCGCGCTGACGCGCGATCTGGATCGCCGCCTGGCCGACGCCGCTCCCACCCGCGAGCACGAGCACGGTCTCTCCGGCGCGAATGCCGGCGCGCGTGACGAGCATGTGCCAGGCGGTCACAAACGTCAGGGGAAATGCGGCGGCCCGAACGTAATCGACATGGTCGGGAATGGCGATCAGATTTTCGATCGGGATGCCGATCAGCTCGGCGTATCCGCCATCGGACTTCAGGCCAAGGACGTCGTAGGTCGCGCACTGATTGTCGCGGCCATCGCGGCAGGCGGGACACGACCCGCAGCGCAGCCCGGGCTGCAGCATGACGCGGGTGCCGACGGACAGCGCGCCGCCGCCGGTGTCCACGACGTCTCCCGAGACGTCGCTTCCGGAAATATGCGGCAAGGGCAGGCGCACGCGCGCCAGTCCGCGGCGCTCCCAGAGATCGAGGTGGTTGAGCGCGCACGCGCGAACGCGTACGATTGCGCGGCCGGCCGCGGGCAGTGGATCCGGCGCGTCCTCATACCGCAGCACGTCGAGTCCGCCGTGCTCGTGAAAGCGGACCGCCTTCATGTGACGGTGACATCGCTCACATCGCCGATACCGAGAGCCCGCAGCGACGCCGACACCTTGTCTCGATCGCCGACGACGACCGACAGCAGTCGAGCGGGATCGATGTGCTTCGCCGCGGCCGCCGTGACATCGCGCTCGGTCAGCTTGAGGACGGTCGGGACGAACGTGGTGAAGTAGTCATCCGGCAGCTCGTACAGCGCGAGCTGCGCCGCCGCGCGCGCCACCTGATCCGCCGTCTCGAAGTTCCTCGGATAGCCGCGCGTGAGCGATGCACGTCCGAGCTCGAGCTCCTCGCGCGTGACCGGCCGCTCGCCGCGAATGGCGGCGATCTCTGCGAGCGATTCGTGGAGGGCATCGGCCGTCGCGTCGCCTTGCACGCTGGCCTGCAGCACGAAGGGGCCCGGCGCGCGGCGGAACTCGAACGCGGAGCGCGCGCCGTACGTGTAGCCCTTGCGCTCCCGCAGATTCATGTTGACCCGGCTGACGAACTGGCCGCCCAGAACCATGTTGAGCACGAGTACCGCGTGATAATCGGGCGTGCTTCGCGCGAGCGCCACGTGACCAATCCTCAGCTCCGATTGAGCGGCGCCGGCACGGTGGACGAGCGCAACCGGGCTCGCCGGCCGCGACGGCGGCGGATAGGTGGAGGGATCCGGGAGCGGCTCCGACGCCGCCGCCGTCCACGATTCAAAGGCGCGCGCCGCGGAGTCGAAGAGCGCCTGGTGCGGAGCGTCGCCAACGAGAATGACCGTCGTGCGGGACGGCGTAATCGCTCGGCGATGGTACGCCGTGATTTCGCGGATGCCCAGCGTGCGCAGCGAGCCTTCCGATCCGATCGGCAAGTGTCCGTACGGATGATTGCGATAGAGAAGCTGCGTGAAGGCGCGATCCGCGACGGCAGGCGGCATGTCTTTCAACTGGAGCAGCCGGTTCAGCCGCAGATCGCGGACGCGATCGAAGTCGCGCTGTTCGAACCGCGGGCGCGCGAGCATGTCGCGCACGATCTCGAGGCCGCCGTCCAGCTCACGCGCGAGCGTCGTCAGGCCGATGATGGTCGCGTCGTAGCCGACATCGAGATCGAGCTGCGCGCCCATCCGTCCAAGCGCTTCGTGGAGCTCGAGCGCCGATCGATCGCCGCAGCCTTCGTCGAGCATGTCACCCGCGATCGCGGCGAGCCCCGGACGATCCGGCGGATCGAGCGACGCCCCTGCCGGCAGCAGCGCCAGCACGGCTACGAGCGGGACCTGCCGATGCTCGACGGTCCACACGCGCAGTCCGGAGCCGAGCGTATGCCGGCGGACGTCAGGGAAACGAAACCGCCGTTCGGGCCCGAGCGGCGGCAGGCGGCTGCGATCGACGGCGATCATGAAACGGCAGCCGGTTTGGATCCGGCGAGCGCCAGCGCCACTTTGCCACGCGGTACGACGCTCAACGTCACGCGGCGCTCGAGCGCGAGATGTGCCGCGCACGCGGCGCGGAGCGATTCCGGCGTGGCCGATTGATAACGTTCGAGATCGCGCGAGAAGAAACCCGGGTCGTCGAGGAAGACGTTGTACGCGTTCAATTGATCGGACTTCCCGCCGAAGCCGCCGACCGTCTGCAGACGGAACAGGAAGTGCGCTTCCGCCTGCGCGCGGCAGCGCTGGAGTTCGATCGGCGTGGGGCCGCGATCCGCGAGCGCCGCGACTTCGCGGACAATGGCGCGCTCGAGCTCGTCGAGGCGGCGGCCGGGCGCCGCGGTCGCGACGATCTGAAAGAAGCTCCCCAGCTCGCGCGAGTTCTGCGACGCGGCCACTTCCGTCGCGATGCGCTGCTCGTACACGAGCGCCCGATACAGGCGCGACGTTTTCCCGCTCGACAGCACTTCCCCGACGAGATCCAGCTCCGCGTCGCCGTCGGCGAAGAGCGCCGGCGACGGCCATGCGAGATACACGCGCGCCAGCTCCACGTGATCCTCGAGCACCAGCCGGACGTCCTTCGGCGGCGGTGCGGACGGCGGCGTCACGCGCGAAGGCAGCGGACCGCCAGGAATATCGCCGAAATAGCCCTCCGCCAGGTCGAAGGCGGCGGAGGTGTCGATGTCGCCCGCGAGCGCCAGCGACGCGTTCCCCGGGTGGTAATACGACTGAAAGAACCGACGGACGTCATCGATGCGCGCGGCGCGCAAGTCGGCGGCATCGCCGATCGTGAGCCAGTGGTACGGATGATCCGCGGGATACATGGCCGCAACGATCGCCATGCCGGCCAGACCGTACGGGCGATTCTCGTAATTCTGCCGCCGCTCGTTCAGCACGACCTCGCGCTGATTTTCGAACTTGGCGTCCGTCAGGGCCGGCAGCAGATATCCCATCCGGTCCGACTCCATCCAGAGGGCCAGATCGAGCGCGTTGGTCGGCACCACTTCCCAATAGTTCGTGCGATCGGCGTTTGTCGAG
This sequence comes from Vicinamibacterales bacterium, assembly GCA_050747805.1. Classification (GTDB taxonomy): domain Bacteria; phylum Acidobacteriota; class Vicinamibacteria; order Vicinamibacterales; family 2-12-FULL-66-21; genus JAICSD01. The sequence goes on from JBOGIZ010000665.1 coordinate 7,984, forward strand.
CCGTTGAGCGCCGCGCCGGCTTCCTGCAGCGGATGGAAGTACCCCCGGTCGTAATGTTGCGACCCTTCGAACATGAGGTGCTCGAAGAGGTGCGCGAAACCGGTGCGTCCGGGCGTTTCGTTCTTCGATCCGACGTGATACCAGAGATTGACCGCCACGATCGGCAGCGCGCGGTCCTCATGAACGATCACGTCGAGGCCGTTGGCGAGCGTGCGCTTGCTGAACGGAATGTTCATCGCGGACGCGGCAGGTGCATCACAGTTGAATCCTACCGGCAATTTCGCCCATGGTAAATGTGCAAAATGCCAAAACGAATGCTGCTGCTCGTCGCCGCGGGAGAGGTGTTCGGCATGGCCCTGTGGTTCTCGGCCACCGCCGCCGCGCCGGCCATCGCGGCCGAATTCGGCCTCGATTCCGCCATGCGCGCGTGGCTGACGATGGCGGTGCAGGCGGGGTTCGTCGCGGGCACGCTGGTGACCGCGCTCACGAGCCTGGCCGACGCGATCAACGCGCGGCGCCTGTTCGCGCTCGGGTGCGTCTTTGGCGCCGTCACGAACGCCGCCATCGCCGTCGCCCCTGGAGGGTCGACGATCGTTGCCTTGCGGTTTCTCACCGGCGCGGCGCTCGCCTGGGTGTATCCGCCCGGAATGAAGATCGTCGCCGGATGGTTCGTCGAACGGCGCGGCACCGCGCTCGGCATTGTCGTCGGAGCGGTGACGATCGGATCGGCGCTGCCGCATCTGCTCAACTGGCTGGGCGCGGGACTGCCCTGGCGCGTGCTCATCTGCTCGTCGTCCATCCTCGCACTGGCGGGTGCCGTCATCGTGGGATCCTTCACGGCGGACGGACCGTACGTCAGCGCGTCGACGCCGTTCGATCGCCACGCGCTGCGACTCGTCCTGGCGTCGCGCGGCACGCGGCTCGCCATGCTCGGCTATCTGGGGCACATGTGGGAGCTGTACGCGATGTGGACGTGGATCGCCGCGTTCGTCGCGGCGTCGGCTGCCGCAAGAGGCCTGACGTCGAGCGCCGCCGGATCCGGTGTGGCCTTCGTCGCGATCGCGACCGGCGCGATCGGGTGCGCGATAGCGGGGCGGTGGGCCGACGACTGGGGCAAGGCACGGATTGCCCGATGGTCGATGTTCGCCAGCGCCGCGTGCGCCGCGGTGTCACCGCTCTTTTTCGCGGTCCCGATTCCCGTCCTCCTCGTGCTCGCCGTCGTCTGGGGCTTTACGGTGGTCGCCGATTCGGCGCAATTCTCTGCGCTCGTGGCCGAGTACACGCCCCGCACGCACGTCGGGACCGGGCTGACGCTCCAGACGAGCGCGGGATTCCTGCTGACGATGGTCAGCGTGCGCCTCGTTCCGCCCATCACCGCTTCAGTGGGCTGGCAGTGGGCCTTTGTGTTCCTGGTCCCGGGTCCGCTGCTCGGCGCGTGGGCGATGAAGGGACTTCTGGCAGCACCCGAACCCAGCGAAACCGAACTCAGCAATTGACTTCCCCGGTTGTTCGGCGCAGCATGCGCGCATGGTCGGCCTCTCGCAGCGTGGACTTCGTCTGTTCGAGACGCTTCACCGTGACGTGCGGTACGCAGTGCGCCGCATCCGACGGCAGCCGGCGGCGGGCGCGGTCGTCATCCTGACGATGGCGCTGGCAGTCGGCGCGAACGCGGTGCTGTTCAGTCTTGTCAGAGCGGTCGTCGATCGATCCCTGCCCGTACCGGAGCCGGACCGGCTTGTCCTGATGACGGTCATCAATCCCACCAATTCGCAGCAGCTGTTCACCTACCTGCCGACGTTCGATCGGCTCCGGTCTGAGCAGCACGTCTTCGAGTCGATGTCGCTGTACGTCGGCGGGGGCCTCCTCCGTATCGAGCAGGGCGGCGTCGGATTCGACGGCGGCGTCGAAACGGCGACTAACGGCTTCTTCGAATCGCTCGGAGTACGTCCTTTTCTTGGACGCTTTCCCACACCGGCGGAAAACCCCACGTCCGGACACGCGGCGCCATACGTCGTGATCAGCGATCGCATGTGGCAGCGCTATTTTCACGGCGATTCAAATGCGGTCGCTCAAACGATCCGCGTCGAGGGTGTGCCGCTCAACGTTATCGGCGTCGCACCTCCGTCGTTTCATGGACTGTACGTGGACGGAGGCACGGACATCTGGGTGTCGATGGATTTTGTCCGCTCGGTTGCAGGCGATCCGACAAAGCCGCTTCGATCGCGAACGATCCTCGCGCGGCTGCGACCCGGCGTGTCGATCGAGCAGGCGCGCGCCGAAGTCGCGACGATATGGCCGTCGACCCTCGCGGCGTCGCTGCCCGCGACGGTCGTCGGAGCCGAGCGGACCAACGTGCTTCGTGGACGACTCGATATCGAGCCCTTTCCGAACGGCTTTTCGACGCTGCGCAAGAAGTACGGTGATCCGCTCGAGGCGCTCTCCGTGCTCGCCGCGTTGCTGCTTGTGATCGGCTGCGCCAATCTGAGCGGAATCGTTCTTGCGCGGCTGCTCGCTCGCGATCGTGAGATCGCGACCGAGCTCGCGCTTGGAGCCGGACCGGGAGCGCTAGTCCGTCAGGCGGCCATCGAAGTGCTGTTGCTCTCGTGCGCTGGAGGCGCCGCCGCGTTGTGGATCGCCTTCAAAGGGAGCGCCGCCATCCTGGCGTTTCTCTGGCGCGCGGGCAACGACTCGCTCGCGCTCTCAGCCACCCCGGACGCCGCCGTGCTGACAGCCGGACTCGCCGCGACAATCGCCTGCGGTCTGGTCGTCGGCGTGCTCCCGGCGTGGCTGGCGACGCGTCGCGCATCGGGTGTGTACGCCACATCCGTCGGGCGCGTGGGCCGCTCGCGTGTCGCGCCTGCGCTGCTCGTCTTGCAAGTCGCCTTGTCGCTCGTTCTCTTCGCCTGTGCGGGTCTGTTCGCGCGCACGCTGCAGAATCTGCGCGCGAACGACGCGGCGCTGCCCGCGCGGCAGATCGTGCTGAGCCGCTTGTGGCTGAAACCAGGCGTTCCGCAGACATTGCGGCTGGATGTTTCCTATTACCGCGACCTGACGGCACGCTTGTCGGCCGTGCCGGGAGTCGAGGCCGCCAGTCTCTCCACGAGCTTCCCTGCGGGATTCGAGACTCAACTGCCGCTAAAACCAATCGCGCGCGCTGACGCATCGGATCGAAATAGCGAGATTCCCTCCGGCACAGACGCCCTGTCGCCGGGATTCTTCGACACACTCGGAATCACGCGTCTCGCCGGACGCGACTTCACGTGGCAGGATGACGCACGCTCGATTCCGGTTGTGATTCTCAACTCAGTGCTCGCCAAGCGCCTGTTTCCGGCGGGCAGCGCGATCGGTCAACACGTGAGGATCGTCGGCGAGTCCGGCGCGCCATCCGAAGTGATCGGCATCGTTGAGGACGCGCCTGTTTACGGCATCCGCGTCCTGCACGTGCCGATGGCGTTCCGGCCGCTGCTGCAGGATCCGCAAAGCGGGGCGAGAGTGCCGATCGCGATCGTTCGCGGCCGCGGCAGCGTCGATCAGGTCGTATCGGGATACCAATCTGCCTTGGCCGTCTTGCCTTACCATTTCCTTCGCCGAGTCGAGACGCTTGACGATCTCGTGGATGGGGCACTGCAGCAGGAGCGGCTGGCGGCCTGGGGCGGTTCGGTCTTCGCGGGGCTCGCGCTGCTCCTCTGCTCGCTGGGGATCTATGGCCTGGTCGCATATGCGTCGGCGCGCCGGACGCGCGAGATTGGCGTGCGGATGGCGCTGGGCGCCCGCCGCCGAGTCATTCTCTGGATGATTGTGCGGCAGGGCCTCGTGCCATCGGCGGCGGGCGCCGCGATCGGCATTTGCGCGGCAATCGCGGCTGCCCGGCTGATGCGTTCCATTCTCTACGGCGTCACGCCGTACGATCCGATCACGCTGGCGACTGCTGCCGCGATGTTCCTCGTGATCGGCGTCGTCGCTGGTCTCGCACCGGCCTATCGCGCCGCGACGATCGATCCGATGCTCGCCCTGCGCAACGAGTGAGTGAGGCTCAGGGTGATCCCTGATGGCTCATCTCACCGGCATGAGCGGAATCGCTTTCGACTGGTGTTTGAAGCTCGCGATTGAGACCTGCGCCGCCAGCTGCTCGGCGGCAGCGCGAAACGCCTGGGCGGCCGTGGATTTCGGTTCGCCGATCATGATCGGCACGCCGGTGTCGCCCCCGATTCTGATCGGCTGGTAGATCGGGATCCGGCCAAGGAACGGAACGTTCATGTCGCGCGCGAGCGATTCGCCGCCGCCCTTCCCGAAGATATCGCTCTCGGTGCCGCACGACGCGCACACGAAGTGGCTCATGTTCTCGATCAGACCGAGCGCCGGGACGTTGAGCTTCTCGTACATGCGGATCGCGCGGCGCGTGTCGGCGAGCGACACCGTCTGCGGCGTCGTGACGGCCACCGCGCCCGCCACCGGGACGTTCTGGCTCAAGCTGAGCGCCACGTCGCCGGTGCCCGGAGGCAGATCGACGATCAGGTAGTCCACGTCCTTCCACGCCACCTCGCGGAAGAACTGCTGGATCACTCCGTGCAGCATCGGGCCGCGCCAGATCACCGCCGAGTCGTCCTCCGTGAGAAACGCCATCGAGACGAGCTGGAGCCCGTACTGCTCGGCGGGAATGATTTTCCGGCCGTCGGTGCCGAGCTTCGTCTGGATGCCGAGCATGATCGGCACGTTCGGACCGTAGATGTCGCCGTCAATCATTGCCACGCGACTGCCCGCCTGAGTCAGCGCGATCGCGAGATTTACCGCGACGGTCGTCTTCCCGACGCCGCCTTTCCCCGCGCCGACCGCAATGATGTTGCGCACGCCCGGCACGGGCTGCTTGTTCAGATCTGAGCCGGTCGCCTGTCGAACCTGGGCGGTCATCTGGATGTCGACCGAGTCGACGCCGGGCAGCGCCGCAACGACCGCACGCGCCTGATCGCGCATCTGATCCTTCACCGGACACGCCGGCGTCGTCAGCTCGATGGTGAATGAGACGCGTCCGCGATCGATCTTCAGATTCTTGATGAACTTCAGCGACACGATGTCGCGGTGCAGGTCCGGGTCCTGCACCGCACGCAGCGCATCGAGCACAGTATTCTCACTAACCATTCGTACCTCTTACGCGAAAGTCCGCTCTATGCCGTGGGCCATCGTCCGTGGGCCGTGGGCCGTATTCCGTGTATTCCGTGTATTCCGTGGCCCTACTCGGTGGCCGTGGCCTATACGCGGTCCGCGGCGATCTTCCCGAGGATCGGCAGCGTGAAGTCGTCTCCCTGATATGCCTTGAACATCAAGAAGAGCCACAGGATGAACGAACCCGGCAACACCACGAAAATGACGACGAGAAAGCCGAGAAACGGCACGATCTGCAGCAGGATGTCCACCACGAGGATGCCGATGAAAAGCAGCGTGGACTGCATCGCATGAAACCGGACGAAATGGTTCTCCTTCTCGAGCAGCAGAAACACGGCGCCGGTGATGAACCCGAGAGAATAGCTGAGCGCCGCGGCGAGATTCGCGTCGAGCCCGGTCGATGTCCTTTCAGTGTGCTGGGGCATGCTCGAACAAAGCCCGCGCGTCGTTGTGCAGCAGGACCCAGAAGGCGTAGATGGCGAGCGCCGTGCCGAACGGCAGGATGAAGAGGTTCGCCACGGCGAGCACGAGGGCGCCCGTCCGTCCTGCCATCTGATGACGGCGGATCGCGCGTCCGACCCAGACGTTGGCCCAGCCTCCTGCCGACAGCGCCACCGCAAAGAGCACGAAGAGGAGCGCGGTGAAGCCAGCCGTCATTCCCGAAGACGAGTGTGCGACCACGGCAGCGCCGGCCGCCAGAATCAACAGCGATGCCGCGAGCAGGAGCGCCAGACCGCCCCACGTGAGTTGAAGAATGCCGAGCAGGGTCACGTGCGAACGCACGCCCTATTTTATGACGATTCGGGCGTCGACCAGCGCCTGCGCCACGCCCGGCGCGGCCACTCGGAACCGAACACGGCTTCCGTCCTGCACGCGGGCGGGAATGCGAAGGTGCACGGCCTGGACGCCGGGACGATCCCCGACACCGCCGCACGCGGCGCACCAGTCGCCCCACACCTCGCCCCGTCCGCCGCAGCCGTCGCACGTGCGCCGCACGGCGACGTCCAGGGGAATCGTCGCGCCCCAGAACGCCTCTTCGGCCGTGACGATCACGTCGCAATCGCTTTCGCCGCGGACCGAGGCGCCAAAAAAGGAGTGGCGCATCCGATCGAGCACGGTCAGGACCGACGGAAAATCGAGATGCACCTCGTCGGCCAAGCAATCGGCCACCGACACCACGGGATCGTCGCCCGTAATGTCCGGGTGATACCGGCGCGTCAGCTGCCGGTGAGCGCGCTTGATCTCGTCGGCGCCTGCATCGCGCGACACGCCGAGGATGTCGAAATAGTCCCGCACCTGCTTGAAGTTACCAGTCCCGGCCGCGGTCTTCCAGAGAAATCACGCGGTTGACATCGATGCCCGGAAGCTGGAGCCGGCCGCCGCGCGCGCGGCTGAGCGGAGATCTACGAATGAAGGAGTGTCCGACGGATCACATTCCCGGCACCGGGCAGACGACGACGTGCATCGTCCGAGAGTGGGTCTGTCCCGAATGCGATTACTGGGAGGAGGAGAGCAGCGACGGGTGAGGAGCTAGCGAGCGCCGAGCGTCAACAGCATTTCCTTCCGGATGGCATCGTCGAAGTCTTCGAAGTTGAGCGCCGTTTCGCACTCGTCGCAAAGGACTTCGATCACCGCCGGACGGCCTTCCTCGTTCACTTCTACGCGCGAATCCTCGAGGCGGACGACGTGCATCTGCAACGTCTTGACCAGAAAATTCCGGTCGTTTCCGCAGCTCGGACAGGTCAACGGCATCGAACCAAGTCTCCTAACCGGCCCCCACAGGGCCACCAAACCTTCGGATTGTACGAGCTGGCTCGGGCAGAACGCAATGACGATCTTTCAAATGCACATCATTGCGCGGCGTCCCGGGTGGGCTTGGCCGATGGAAAGGAATAGCCTTTATTCTTCGTCTTCGCAGTCGTCGTCGAATTCGGACGGATCGCCGAGGCGGAGAATTTGGCCAGGCGCATGACCGGCAAGGATGCAGTGCGGTCCCTTGGCCTCGAGCGACACGACCGCAACATCCCACGGGCGAGCACGATAGGCCGCGGCCACACAGCCACACGGCAGCCCTTCGAGCGCTTCGAGCTCGAAGATCGTGCCTGTTGGCCTGCCGGTGCTTATCGATCCCGCTGGGACTGCCATACCGCACCTCCGTCGCCAACCGCTCGCTGCGGCCAGCGTCCACCGGCCCCTGCAGGAGCCGGCCTCGACGGGCCAGACTGCAATACCGGGACCAGCTACTCGCTTAGACCGTCTATCGGACGGCTTGGTTCCCTTCTCCAGCGAAGTACAACAAAAAGTTGATCTTGCGGGCGATGCTCCCAAAACTGCCTCGGGAAGGACCGAACTGACTCTTCCCGGCTACACCAGGCCGGGATACGTGAGCATAAGCCCATCCACTCTCGCGAACTCGCTCAATTCGTGAGGCTTAGGGTCGCCGCTCGGCAGAATGTGCCGAACCGTCACATGGCGAACGAGAAGAGCATCGGCGAGCAACCGGCGGTGACACCGCCACCAGACGGCCTCCGCGCACATGACGGCCGTTGGCCCGCGGCTCGCGAACTGAAGCAGCCCGTCGAGCCCTTGTGCAAATTCGGACGTCTGCATGTGATCGGCGTAGCCGCGAAATCCGGAATGTTGCCACGCCGAATTCGGCGAATCGGATCGAGGCGTCCGCAAACCTCCAAGCGGCGGAAAATGCTGATACACGATTCCGTGTTCCGCAAGCGTCTCGCCCAGCGTTTCTTTGTTGAACTGAGGATGCCGGCGCGACCGCGGAACCGTGCGGACGTCGGCGAGCTGCCAAATCCCGTTCCGGGTCAGCAGCACCACAAACTCGTCGATCGGAAGCGTCGAATGTCCGATCGTGAAAATCGGCTGCGGGGTCACGCGGGGTAGATCAGCCGGCCGGTCACGGGCCTGCCCGGATAGATCGCGCGGGCGGCCTCCAGATACACGTCGAGCTGCCGATCGTGCGCGGGCGAAGGCCGACCTGTCTTGAACTCGACGATAGCCACCGAGCCATCGGGCCGCAGGACCAGGCAATCAATGAGTCCTCGCAGCACGCGCGACGGATCGTGCCCGCGAACCAGCGAGAACGGCACTTCGTACAGGCGCTCACCCGATGAGAGCAGCTCCACAAGATCGGCACGGGCCGCGAGCTGCAGCCAAAGACCGGCCGCCCGGCGCGCGGCTCCGCCGGCGTCCGCCGCCGCCGCGCGTTCGTCACTGCGAATGAGCGCGTCCGCACACAGTGCGGCGCGTGGCTCATCGTCGCCGAAACGTCCAGGCGTCCATCCCTGAAAGAGCCGGTGCACGAGCGTGCCGGCGAGCGCTTCATCGCCAGCCAGCGCGTCGGAACGATCGAGTGCCCGCGGTCCATCCTGTGCGCCAACGTCAGTCGTGACCGATACGCGAAGGATCTCCTCGTCCGCGGCCGGCGGCCCGAACCGATCGGGATCGACACGGACGGCGGACGAGCCGCCCACCACCGCAGTCGCTTCGCCGGCTCGCCGGCAGACGCGAAATCGGTGCGCTGCACCGGAAGAGCCGCTCCAGGCGATCTCGTCGTCGGTACCCGCCGCCGCGCTCGAGAAGATCGCGTTGACCGACGATGGAAGCACGGTCGCGAGACTCCCACGTCCGGGCCGTTCGTCGGGCTCCTTCTGGACCGACGCGAGATACAGCCGATCGCGCGCGCGCGTCAGCGCCACGTATAGCAGCCGTTTCGTTTCCTCGTGCTCGCGCGTCTTCTCCTCGTCATCGAGGTCGGAGACGAGCGTGCCGACCGAAACGGCGTCTGCGGCGACGCGGATCGCCTTGGGTACGCCTGACGCGCCCTTCGACAGATTGACGATGAAGACGACCGGAAATTCGAGCCCTTTGGACGCGTGAATCGTCATCAGGTTCACCGAGTCGAGCGCCTCGAGCACCGCATTCGACTCGTCGCCGGCGGAGATCGATTCGAGATGGTCGGCGATGCGCGCGAGTGTCGCATAGCCGCGATTCTGGATGCGTCGGATCAATCCGCGGAGCTTTTTCACGTTTTCCCACGCCTGTCCGCGGCGCGGACCGGCAAGCTCGAACGCGTACGCGGTCTCGGGCAGGATCTGTTCGATCAGGTCCGCCGGCGGGATCCGATCCGCGCGCGCAAGCCACGATGGAACGGAAAGTCGCGCCTGGTCGAGCGCGCGCCGATCGTCGTCTGCGAGCGTGGCGAAGGCGGCGGGACGCGCCGGATCGGCGATCGCAGCCGCCAGATCGGGCGCAAGCGCGGCGAGCCCCGCGTCCGAGAGGCGGACAAATCTGGATCGCAGAAACGCCGCGGCCCGAAGCCTCGACGAGGGATCCGCGAGGTACCGAATCAGCGCGGACAGATCTTTGATCTCGTCGGCGTCAAAGAAGCCCAACCCCTTGTAGACGTAGGTCGGGATGCCCGCCGACTCGAGCGCCTGCTCGAATTCGCGATGGCTCGCGCGCGACCGGAACAGGATCGCGATATCGCCGGGCGCGGCCGCGCGCGCGATGCCGGTCCGTTTGTCGCGCACCGTCGCGCCGCGAAGGATTCGGACGATCTCTGCCGCAACGATCGCGGCGCAGTCCTCGGGATCGGCGCCCCCGATGACTCCAAGCACCGGTTCTCCGGACGCGCCCGGAGCAATCGGAAATCTGTCGTCTTCGTCGTACTTGAAATCGTCAGGGCGTGCGGACGGCGACGCGATCTCCGAGAAGAGGTCGTTGAGGAATGCGAGCAGCGACGGGACCGATCTGAGGCTCCGCGCGATGGATCGGCGCGCGCCGCCGGACGGCTGGAGCGCGTCCACGAACGCGGTGGCCTCGTGCAGCACCGAGACGTCCGCGTCGCGAAAGCGATAGATCGACTGCTTGCGATCGCCCACGATGAAGATCGACGGCCGTCCCGCCACGCCGAGACCTTCCCCCCACGCTCTCACGAGCAGCGACACGAGCTCCCACTGCTTGCGGCTCGTGTCCTGGAACTCGTCGACGAGCACGTGTCGATAGCGCCCCTCGAGCCGGTAGCGGCTCCGGGCGAACTCCTCCATCCGCGCGAGCAGCGTCACGGCCTTCTGCAGCACACCCGTGAAATCGAGCAGCGATCGATCGTCGAGGGCACGCTGATACTGCGTCAGCGCAATCGCGAACATGCGCCGGATGCCGCGCGCCAGCACGGCATTCAGATCGCGGTGGTACGCGCGCACGATCTGTTCGACCGCCGGCGCCAGGCGCAGGGCCTCGTCGCGGTGCCGCCGGCTCGCGGCCGTCGATGGATAGTCGGCGTTCGTGTAGCGGTGAATCTGTTGACCGGTCCTGGCAGTGCCGTCCTGTTTCAAGAAATGGGGTTCGACGCGTTTCAGCAAGCCGCGAACTGCAGCTGGCTCTGCGCTGCGGAACGTTCGAAGGCGCCGAAGATCGCCGGCCAGCAGCTGGAACCGCGGCCGCTCGACAGGCCCGTCAGCGAGAAAACGATCGAGTCCACCGGCGACGGTGGCGAAGAGATCGATCAGGGCGTCCACGACGCGGCGGCACGCGCCCTCGGCGGTAAGATCGGACGGTCCCCGCGCGACGAAGCGATCGAGCGCGTCCCACGCAACCAGCCGCCGCTGGAGCAGGTGGCTCAGTCCCTCGCGCGTGCGGGGCAATCCAAGCTGGGCGAGCACGAGGGCAAGTTCCGGCTCGCTCTGCGCCTGGCGGATGCAAATCGCCAGCGCCCGATCGAGCGCTTCGTCGATGAGACGCGGCACTTCGGTCTCATCCGCCATCGAGAAGCCGGGATCGAGATCGGCCTCGAGCGGAAACTCGCGCAGCAGCGAGAGGCAGAACGCATCGATCGTGCTGATCTGAATATCGCCGAGGCGATCGCGGATCGCCGACCATCGCTCACGATCGAACGCCTGCTGCGCGGCCGCGCGGCCGATCTCGTGCACGATGCGCTCCCGCATTTCGGCGGCCGCCTTGCGGGTGAACGTGATCGCGAGGATGTTCGCCGGATCGACGCCGATTCGCAGCAGGTTCACGTAGCGCGCGACGAGGACGCTCGTCTTCCCCGTCCCCGCCGACGCCTCCAGGACGACGTTGTTCAAAGGATCGGTCGCGTAGGCTCGCGCCGCAAGGTCGTTCTCTTCCGAGGGGCTTTGCCCCTCGGACTCCACCACAC
>JBOGIZ010000666.1:0-2477 GCA_050747805.1 Vicinamibacterales bacterium
AATCCAACTAAGGCGGTGCGATTTGATCTGGCGGCTGGAGAACGGTTCGCGAACGAGCACGGCGAGTGAGCCGCGCGAGCGGAGCGGGGCAACGGGTCCCCTCAAGCGAGCGCGTCGGGGAGAGTGATGTTCAATCCCAAACCCGCCACCTACGAGCCGACGCCGCTCCTCGGTCCCGGCCACACGTTCGGCTCGATCACCGACAAGATCGCCGGCGTCGTGCTGACGACCAACCAGCCATTGGCGTGGGTCCTTGTCGTGTCGGTCACCTTCCTGATGATCGGCATGCTCGGCATGGCGATCACATGGCTGCTGCTGAAGGGCGTCGGCATCTGGGGCGTGAACATCCCGGTCGGCTGGGGCTTCGCGATCATCAACTTCGTCTGGTGGATCGGGATCGGCCACGCCGGCACGCTCATCTCCGCGATTCTGCTGCTGCTCAAGCAGGGATGGCGGACGTCGATCAACCGCTTTGCCGAGGCGATGACGATCTTCGCCGTCATGTGCGCTGGCCTCTTCCCGCTGCTTCACACCGGGCGGCCGTGGCTCGCGATTTACTGGCTGTTCCCGTATCCGAATCAGATGGCGATCTGGCCGCAGTTCAGAAGCCCGCTCATCTGGGACGTGTTCGCCGTGTCGACCTACTTCAGCGTCTCGCTGATGTTCTGGTACGTCGGGTTGATTCCCGACCTGGCGACGATGCGCGACAAGGCGAAGAATCTCTGGATCAAGCGCATATACGGCGTGTTCTCGCTCGGCTGGCGCGGATCGGCGCGCCACTGGCAGCGCTACGAACACATCTATCTGCTGCTGGCCGGACTCTCGACACCGCTCGTGCTCTCGGTCCACACGGTCGTCAGCTTCGACTTCGCGATCGGCATCATTCCCGGCTGGCACACGACGATCTTTCCGCCCTATTTCGTCGCCGGCGCGATCTACGACGGCTTCGCGATGGTGCTCACGCTCGCGATTCCGCTGCGCGCGATCTACCACCTCGAGGATCTGATCACCGTTCGCCATCTCGAGAACATGGCGAAGGTCATGCTGGTCACGGGCCTGATCGTCGCCTACGGCTACGCGTCCGACGTCTTCTTCGGCTACTACAGCGCGAACAAATACGAAGGCTTCATGGTGTGGAACCGGATCCACGGCCCGTACTGGTACATGTACTGGCTGCTCATCCTGTGCAACATCGTCGCGCCGCAGTCGGTCTGGTTCCGGAAAGTGCGCACGACGCCGTGGATGCTGTTCATCGTGGCGAATTTCATCAACGTCGGCATGTGGCTCGAGCGCTTCGTGATCGTCGTGATCAGCCTGCACAGCGACTTCCTGCCCTCGTCGTGGGGCTTCTACATCCCGACGAAATGGGACTTCATGACGTTTTTCGGCACGATCGGGTTCTTCATTTTCATGTTCTTCCTCTTCGTCCGCGCGCTGCCGATGATTTCGATCTTCGAGATGCGGACGATGACGCCTGAAGCCAAGCTGAAAAAGGCGGAGGGGCACTGATGGCGGCGCCGATTTACGGGCTGCTCGCGGAGTTCGACACACCGGACGAGCTGGTGCGCGCGACGAAACGCACGTACGAGGCCGGGTACCGCAAGATGGACACGTTCTCGCCGTACCCGGTCGAGGGCGCGTGGGAGGCGATGGAGCATCACGACAACCGTCTGTCGAAGATCGTGCTCTGCGGCGGCATCCTGGGCGGATGCACCGGCTACGGCCTCGAATACTGGGTCCACGCGATTACGTATCCGACGAATATCGCGGGCAAGCCGCTCAACAGCTGGCCGCAGTTCATCCCGGTCACCTTCGAACTGACAATCCTGTTCGGCGCGATCGCGGCCGTCATCGCGCTCATCGCGCTCAACGGACTGCCGATGCCCTATCACCCCGTGTTCAACGTGCCGCGCTTCGCCCAGCACGCCACGCGTGACAAGTTCTTTCTCCTGGTCGAATCGGCGGATCCGAAGTTCGATCGCGATCAGACGTTCAATTTCCTGAAGGCGCTCAATCCAAGCGAGATCAATGAAGTTGAGCCATAGCGCGGAGGGCGGGGGACGGGGGGCGGAGTGCGGAGCCCTGAGTGGCGCGACGCGGGTGGCGAAATGCGCCGTCGTGCTCGTCGTCCTGCTGCTGGCGACGGGCTGCCGCTACGACATGCAGAACGAACCGAAATCGATTCCGCTGCGGGAAAGCATGTTCTTCAAGAACGGGTCGAGCGCTCGCGATCTCGTGCAGGACACGGTCGCGCGCGGCACGGTCGACGACGACGCGGCGTTCTATACCGGCAAGAATGGCACGACCGAGGTCGAGACGCTCCCCTTCCCGCTGACGGCGGAGGTCCTCGACCGCGGGCAGCAGCGGTTCAACATCTACTGCACGCCGTGTCACGACATGACCGGCTCTGCCAACGGCATGATCGTCCGCCGCGGCTACAAGCAGCCGCCGTCGTACCACATCGACCGCCTGCGCAA
>JBOGIZ010000667.1:0-3777 GCA_050747805.1 Vicinamibacterales bacterium
TCGTTGTACATCTGCGGGTCGTTCGTCAGCTTGCCGAGCGTCCCTTTGCCGTGATTGATCGCTCCTGTCAGCTCGTTGGCCGAGGCGACAAACGCGTTGAATTCGCGATACAGCTCATCGTCGGTGAAGAGCTTCCCGACGGTGCCGCGGCCGGCGCGGATGTCGCCGAGGAGCGCGTTGGCCTGTCCGAGCGCCTCGTTCGCGGTGGAGGTCACGTCCGCGATCTGCGCGGCGGGCTTCGACGACTGGATGAAGTCGCCGTTTGTGAGCGGCGACCCGGTCGACGCGGGCGTGATGTCGATCACCGGCTCGCCGAGCAGGCTGAGCGAGCCGATCGACGCGCGCGAATCGGACGTCACGCGCGACTGCATCTCCTTGCGCAGCGAGAGCGTCACTTGAACGGCGGGGCCGGCGAAACCGACGGCGGTGACCTTCCCCACTTCGACGCCCGCGACGCGGACCACCGCTCCGCTGGTCAGGCCGTTGACGTTGTCGAACCTGGTCTTCAAGTCGTAGCGCTGCCACGCGAACCCCGTCGCGCCGCCGACCGCGACGATGAGCACCGCCGCCAGCGCGATGGCGACCACGGCGCTGATGCCGATTTTCAGTTCCGACCAGGCAAGCGAGCGTGTCCGAGGCATGTCGTCCCCTCAACTGAGAAACGCGTGAATGTATTGATCGCGCGACGCCGCCTGCCGGAGCTCTGACGCGGTGCCCTCGAAGGCGATTTCGCCGTCCCTGAGCATGACGAATTCCGTCTGTTCGATCTTCGCTGCATCCGCATCGTCGAGCGCGACCCTGCCGCCGCGGCGCGACGCGGCGTGCTCCGCGACGAAGAAGGCGTCGCGCAGTTGGTGCGTGACGAGCACCGAGCTCACGCCTTCGACATCGCGAAGCTTGACGAATTCCTCGTCGACCGTGAGCGCCGTGATCGGATCGAGGCCCGTCGTCGGCTCGTCGTAGAAAAGGATGCGCGGCTGCGCGGCCATCGCCCGCGCGATCGCGACGCGGCGCCGTTGCCCTCCCGAAAGCTCCGACGGCATGCGATCGATGAACTCACCCAGGCCGATGAAGCCGAGCACTTCGGCGATCCGCGCGTTGGCCTTGTCGATCGGCCAATGAAGCTCCTCGAGCAGCTTGTAGCCGACGTTTTCGCGCACGGTCAGCGAATCGAAGAGCGCGCCCTCCTGAAACACCATCCCCCCGTCGGAGCGGACGCGCATCAGCTCCGACTCCCGCATGCGCTCGATCTCCTCGCCGTTGACGAAGATGCGGCCCGAGTCCGGCTTCAGCAGTCCGAGCGCCAGCCGCAGGATCGTGGACTTCCCGGCGCCGCTCGCGCCGAGAAAGATCTTCGTGTGGCCTTTTTCGAGCGTGAAGCTCACACCTTGCAGGATGACCTTCTCGTCAAACGCGAGGCGCACGCGATCGAATACGATGACAGCGCCGCCGATGTCAGGACTCGATTCGAGCAGCCCCGTACTCGCCGACGCCAGTCCGCTTGTCATCCCGCCCTCCGCATCCTGCACGCCGCCCTCCGCATCCCGCCCCTCCGTCGCCCTCCGCGCCCCGCACCCCGCACTCCGCCCCCGCCCGCGTCTCAGTACATCAGCACGATGAGAATCTTCGTCACCATGAAGTCAACCGCGATCACCGCAACAGAGCTTGCGACGACGGCGAGTTTCGTCGCGTTGCCGACGCCTTGCGTTCCGCCCGTCGTCCGCAGTCCCACGTGGCAGCCGATCGTGACGATCGTGAAGCCGAGGAAGAAGGGCTTGATGAGGCCCATCCAGACGTCCTGGATGTACAGGCCCTGCTCGACGCTGTTCCAGTAAATCGTGCTGGCCACATGAAACTGGAGGACAGTGACGAGCCAGCCGCCGACCATGCCGATCGCGGTCGCCAACACGGTAAGCAGCGGAACCATGAAGATCCCCGCGAGTACGCGCGGCACCACGAGTTTGCGGATCGGGTCGGTGCCGAGGGCGCGTAGCGCCGCGATCTGATCGGTCACGAGCATCGAGCCGATCTCGGCCGCGATGCCGGAGCCGACGCGGCCCGCCACCATGAGGCCTGTGAGCACGGGACCCAGCTCCTTCACCATCGACGCACTGATGAGGCGGCCCACCATGGATCGCGCGCCGAACTGGTCGAGCGTGAAGCCCGAATTGAGCGCCAGAACCATGCCCGTGAACAGGCCGGCCAGGAGGACCACGGTGAGGGACCCGATGCCGATGGCGTCGAACTGCTCGACGATGTCGCGGAAATAAATGGGCGGCGTGACGGTCGCCGCCGCGATCTGGGCGAGCAGCCGCACGTATTCCTGCACTTCCAATACGGCGCTCTTGACGCGCGTCAGAAAAGCGGACGCCATCACCGGCGGAGCCCCGCGAGGCCGAGCTCGCGGCTCTTGAGCTGCTTGACGCGATCGCGCAACGCCGCGGCCTTCTCAAACTCGAGATTCGCGGCCGCGGCCTTCATCTGTCCCTGCAGCCCCGCGACGTACGCATCGAGCTCGCCCTGCGTGCGGAACTGGGCCGCCTCATCTGGAGACGTGGCGACCGTCACGTAGTCGCGCTCATACACGCTCGTCAGCACATCGTCGATGCCCTTCACGATCGAGGCCGGAGTGATGCCGTGCTCGAGGTTGTACGCTTCCTGAATCTGCCGCCGACGGTCCGTTTCCCCGATCGCGTGCTTCATCGAATCGGTCACCCTGTCGGCGTACATGAGCGCCCGGCCGTTCACGTTGCGCGCGGCCCGGCCGACGGTCTGAATGAGCGAGCCGCCCGACCGCAGAAACCCTTCCTTGTCCGCGTCGAGGATCGCCACGAGCGAGACTTCCGGGAGGTCGAGGCCTTCGCGCAGCAGATTGATGCCGACGAGCACGTCGAAGGCGCCGCGCCGCAGGTCGCGCAGGATTTCGATGCGCTCGAGCGTCTCGATATCCGAGTGGAGGTAGCGCACCTTGACGCCAAGTTCCTGGTAATACTGCGTCAGGTCTTCCGCCATGCGCTTCGTGAGCGTGGTGACGAGTACGCGCTCGCCTTTCGCGACGCGGTCGCGAATCTCGGCGAGAAGGTCGTCCACCTGTCCGCGGACCGGCCTCACCTCGATCACCGGATCGAGCAGGCCCGTCGGGCGAATGATCTGCTCGACGACGGCGCCGCCCGCATGGCGAAGCTCGTAAGGCCCTGGCGTGGCTGACACGAACACGAGCTGCTGCACGCGCCCCTCCCACTCCTCGAAATTGAGCGGACGGTTGTCCAGCGCGGACGGCAGCCGGAACCCGTAGGCGACCAGCACTTCCTTGCGAGAACGATCGCCGTGATACATGCCGCGAATCTGCGGCACCGTCTGGTGGCTTTCGTCCACGATCGTCAGCGCGTCCGGCGGCAGATAGTCGAGGAGCGTCGGCGGCGGGTCGCCCGCGGCGCGGCCGGTCAGATGCCGCGCGTAGTTCTCGATGCCGTGGCAATACCCGATCTCGCGGATCATTTCGAGATCGAACATCGTCCGCTGGTGCAGGCGCTGCGCCTCGAGCAGCCGGCCTTCCTTTTCCAGGTCGGTTCGTCGCTCGACCAGCTCCGCCTTGATCGTTTCCACGGCTTTCTTCGTGCGTTCACGCGGCGCGACGAAATGCGATTTCGGATACACGGCGATCTTGTCGTGCCGCTTGATCGTCTTCCCCGTCAGCGGATCGAACGAGGCGAGCCCGTCCACCTCGTCGCCGAACATCTCGATCCGCAGCCCCTGCTCCTCGTACGACGGATACAC